>JANPCS010000358.1:0-10020 GCA_031431065.1 Hyphomicrobiales bacterium
TTTATGCCTATCCGAGCTCGCGGTTCGTCTCGAAGTTCATCGGCGAGGCACATTGATTGGATGGCCGGAGGCAGGGCGGACGGATTGTGCTGGATGCCGGTCTGTGGTTCGCCGATGGAGGCCAGGACGATGCAGTCTCCGTCATGGTGCGGCCCGAAGATGTGCGGATCTTGCGCGCCGGCCAAATCGCCGAATGCCGACTGCGCGCCGCAGTCGTCGATGCCATCTACTTGGGCTCGCACATCCGCTGCCGGCTGGCGGTTGCCGGAGCCGGCGAAGTTATCGTTCATGCCGGGCGTGACGATGGAAACCTGGTGCCGATCGGAGCGGCCGTTGAAGTTGGCTGGAGCCGCCGCGACCACCGCATCGTGAGCGCTTGATGAGAGAAAAATCCCAACACGCGGGAGACCGGCATCCAGGACCGTATCCTGGAACAACAGGAGAGGAAGAAAATGATGTCGCTAGAACTGCTGAAATCAATGTCAATGTCACGGCGCTCGGTCATGAAGACCGGCCTCGCTGCCGCGGCTGCAGCCGCCGGCTTGTTTCCGGTGCGTACTTACGCCGCCTCGACCGTCACGTTCCTGGGCTGGCAGGGCTATGACGATCCCCTGGTCTTCGACGGCTGGACGAAGAGCAAGGATATCACGCTCAACACAACTTACATCGGCAACAACGACGAGATCGTCACCAAGTTGAGGTCGGGCGGCATCGGCTCAATCGATCTGGTGACGCCCTACATGGGCTACATCCCGCTGATGGTGAAGCTCGACATTCTGCAGGCCATCGACCGGGCGCGGGTGCCGAACCTGGAAAAGGTCATCCCGCTTTTCCTCAACGATCCGAACCTCAATCCCGGCGGTGTGTTGCATGCGGTGCCCTTCACCTGGGGGTCAGGGCCGATGATGTATGATCCCGCAACGGTTCCGGTACCGCCCGAGTCCTGGAAGGATCTGCTGAAGCCGGAGTTCACCGGTAAGGTTGTGATGATGGACGATCCGCTTGGCAACATGATGCTGGCGGCGCTGGTTGCCACCGATGCGAAGTCACCGACGCAACTGACTTCCGCCCAGCTTGAAGCGGCGATCGATTTCCTGATTGCCATCAAGAAGCAGTCGCGGGCGGTGACCGTGAGCTGGGGCGACATGGCCGACGCGCTGTCGCGCGGCGATGCCATCATCTCGTTCTCGGGTTGGGAGACGATCCAGAAGTTCTGCGCCGACAAGGGCAAGAAGATCAACTACCACTATCCCAAGGAAGGCACCTTCGCCTGGCTCGACAGTTATTGCATCGCCAAGGACGCGCCGAACCTCGATGTAGCCTACGAGATCTGCAATCACGTCATCGACGTCGCGCCGCAAAAGCGGCTGGCCGAGAATGCCATTCAGGCGATCGTCAACACCGAGGCGGTGGCAGCCCTCGATCCCGCCATCAAGGCGCTCTATCCCTATGACTCGATCGAGGACTTCGGCAAGAAGGCCGGCTTCTATTCCTTCCCGCCGACCGAGCCGGACGGCACGCTCACGACTTTCCAGGAATGGATGAAGTCGTATGAGCGCTTCAAGTCGGCCTGAGTCCAGCAGCGTCCCGGTGGCATCAATTGCCGCCGGGCCTTTTCAGGTTTTGCCATGACCGGCCGCACCCTGCCACTGATACTGACGCTGCCTTCGGCGATCATATTCATTGCGACGTTTGTGTTGCCGTTCGTCTATTTCTTCATCATCAGTTTCTGGGTCGTCGACTATTTCGAGCTGACGCCCGCCGCGACCCTGGTGAACTATCGCGAGATGGCCGACCGTTATGTGGGCGTGTCGGCTTACACCCTGTGGCTTTCGACAGTGACCGCATTGGCGACCGTCGCCATCGGCTTTCTCTATGCCTTCATCGCGCGGTTCAAATTGCCGAACTTCGCCGACCTCATGATCTTCGTGGTGCTGATCACCATGTTCGGCGGCTATCTCATGAAGATCTATGCCTGGAAGACCATTCTCGGCAACGAAGGCGTGTTGAACACCGCACTGATGGCGGCGGGTATCATCGCCGAACCGGTAAGTGCTTTGCTTTACAGCCCCGGCGCCGTGGTCGTCACCTTGCTGCACTTCGGGCTGCCCTTCGCGGTGCTGCCGATCTATGCATCGATGCGCGGCATCAAGGACATCGAGCTCGAGGCGGCCCGCGACCTTGGCGCAACCCCACGCGAGACATTCACAACCATCATCATACCACGCTGCCGTGCCGGTATCGTCACGGCCTTCAGCTTCGCGTTTCTGATCACCGCGGGTGATTACATCACGCCACTGCTGGTTGGCGGCAAGCAGACGCTGATCGGCAATCTCATTGCACCCCAGTTCGGCATGCAGTTCAACTGGCCGCTGGGTTCGGCCATGTCATTCGTGATGCTCGCCATATCGGTCGTCACAATCTTCGTCTTCAGCAGGCTCATGGCCTGGTGGTGCCGCATATGAAAGGCGCCTCGCACGCTGTGTGGATGGCGCTGGCCGCGCTGTTGGTGGTCTTTTTCCTGGCGCCCATCGTTCTGCTTGTCATATTTGCCTTCACCAACCGCGGTATCGCCAACTTTCCGATCGAAAACCTGTCATTCCGCTGGTGGGGCGAAATGATCAATCACCCGCAGTTCGCCATATCCTTCAAGAACAGCATGATTGTCGGCTTCAGTGTAGGGGCCATCTCGGCGGTGGTCGGCACCATGGCGGCAATCGGCCTGGCCGCTCTGCCGCGCAAACTGGCAAGTACTTACATGAATGTGTTGATCCTGCCGGTGATGCTGCCGTCGCTGGTGCTTGCCGTTGCCCTGCTGTCGTTCTTCGTCAGCCTCGGCATGAAGCTTGGACTATGGACGGTCATCATCAGTCACGTGCTCTTTACGCAACCCTTCGTCATTCTCATCGTGCACGCACGGATGGCCAATTTCGACTATCGCGTCGTCGAGAGTGCGCGCGATCTTGGCGCCAGTCCGATCAAAGCCTTTCTCACCGTGACGCTGCCGATCATCCGCCCGATTGTCATCGGTGCCGCACTGATCGCCATGGCGCTGTCGATCGACGATTTCATCATCACCTCGTTTACCATCGGCAGCGGCAACACGCTGCCGACACTTGTGTGGGGCATGATCAGAACCGGCCTCACGCCTTCGGTCAATGCCATCGGGACGCTGATTCTCATCCTGACCATCGGCTCAAGCCTCATCGCACTCAAGTTGACACGCTACCGGGGATGAGAGGAGAAGCGATGGCAAGGCTCCAGGGCAAGGCCGCTGGTCAACAACTGCGACCGCATCGTCAGGGACGCATCGAGGGATAATGACTGTGATGTTCGGTTATGATCTGAATTCCAACCTGTCGGCAATCCGCGATGGTGTGGCCCAAGTGTGCCGCCGGTTCCCTGGAGAATACTGGCGCCAATGCGACGCGGCGCGCCGTTATCCCGGCGAATTCGTATTGGCTTTGATGCAGGAAGGCTATCTCGCCGCGATGATCCCCGAGGAATTCGGCGGCTCCGGCCTCAACCTCACCGCTGCTGCCGTGATCCTTGAGGAAATACATCGCCAGGGCGGCAATGCCTCGGCCTGCCATGCCCAGATGTATACGATGGGAACCTTGCTCCGCCATGGCAGTCCGGCGCAGAAGAGAGAATATCTGCCAAAGATTGCCGATGGCTCGCTGCGCCTGCAGGCCTTTGGCGTCACCGAACCGGCGAGCGGCACCGATACGCTGGCGCTCAAGACCACGGCCACGCGCGATGGCGACAGTTACATCGTCAAGGGTCAGAAAATCTGGACCTCGCGCGCCGAGCATACCGATCTCATGTTGCTGTTGGCCCGCACGGCACCGCGTGACCAGGTTGCAAGGAAGACCGATGGCCTCTCGGTTTTCCTGCTCGATCTCCGCCAACTGGCCGGCAAGGGTGTTACCATCCGGCCGATCCGCGCCATGATCAACACCTCCAGCACCGAAGTGTTCTTCGACAATGTGCGCATCCCGGCTTCAGCACTGGTCGGTGAAGAGGGCAAGGGCTTCAAGTACATTCTTTCCGGCATGAACGCCGAGCGCATTCTGATTGGGTCGGAATGTATTGGCGATGCCAAGTGGTTTCTGGAGAAGGCGTCTGCTTACGCCAGAGACCGGGTGATATTCGGCGCTCCCATCGGCAAAAATCAAGGTGTGCAGTTTCCGCTGGCAAGAGCTTTCGCGCACATGCTGGCCGCCGAAGCCATCGTCTATCGCGCTGCTGCATTCTACGACGCCGGCCAGGATCCGGGCGTTGAAGCCAACACCGCAAAGATGTTGGCGGCCGATGCATCGTGGGAGGCAGCCGAAGCTTGTTTGCAAACGCATGGCGGGTTTGGTTTTGCCGAGGAGTACGATGTCGAGCGCAAGTTCCGCGAGACCAGGCTCTATCAGGTCGCGCCCATATCGACCAATCTGATCCTGTGTTTCCTCGCCGAGCGTGTGCTTGGCCTGCCGAAATCCTATGGCGGCAAGTGACATGCCGCGCACTATGGAAGGCCTGCTCGATCTGGCGGCACTCGATGCGGCGGAGCTTCCAGTATCGTCCAGACGCTTTGCGCTGTTCTCGCTGTTTGATTGGTTGACGGTGGCGCGCGCCGGATCGGCTGAGCCACTCTGTGATATCATCCGCGATCAGGCCTTGGCCGACGGCGGCACCGCCATTGCTTCAATCGCCGGCAGCCTTACCAGGATTCCGGCGCGGGCTGCCGCGTTGGTCAACGGCACCATCTCGCACGCGCTCGATTATGACGACACGCACTTCGCGCATATCGGACACTTGTCCGCCGGTATCTATCCGGCAGCCCTGGCCGTTGGTGAAGAGACGGATGCAAGGGCCAGCGCCGTGCGCGATGCCTTTCTGCTGGGTGCCGAAGGGGCTTGCCGCCTGGGCCTCGTGTTAGGGCGCGGGCACTATCAGCGCGGCTTTCATCAGACGGCGACGGCCGGGGCCTTCGGCGCCACGCTGGCCGCCGGCCGCCTCTATGGTTTGACACGTATGCAAATGCGCCATGCCTTGAGCCTGGTGGCGACGCGCGCCTCGGGGCTCAAGTCGCAGTTCGGCACCATGGGCAAACCCTTCAATGCCGGCATCGCCGCCAGTAACGGCGTCGAAGCAGCGTCCCTCGCCCGGCGCGGCTTCACCTCGTGCGACGATGGCATCGAGGGTCCGCAGGGTTTTGTCGAAACACATGCCGACAATCCGGACGATGACGGCCCGTGGCAGAACCCGCCGCCCCGGCACTTTGTGTTCGACGCCATCAACTACAAGCTCCACGCCTGTTGCCACGGCACGCACGCGATGATCGAAGCGCTGCTCGATGCAAAACGCCGGCATAGCCTGACAGCGGAGCAAGTTTCTCGCATCGAAGTGAAGACCCATCCGCGCTGGCTCAGTGTGTGCGACATCAAGGCGCCGCGCAACGGGCTCGAAGTGAAGTTCAGTTACGCGCTCCTGGCTGCGATGGTGCTAACCGGCCACAACACGGCGTCCGGGAAAGCCTTTGTCGATGCCTTGTGTTCCGACGCTCGGTTGCGCGAGTTGGCTGGCCGCGTCGCGGTGATCGGCGGCGAGGACCTAGCCGACACGGCAGCCGAGGTAACGATCACCACGAATGAGGCTACGAAGATCACCGTGGCCCATGATCTTGCGGCGCCGATCGCTCCCGGCGTTCTCGAGCGCGGCCTTCTTGCCAAGTCCGAAGGCCTCCTTGGCGCCGCCATGGCTCACCGCCTTTGGCAGGCGATGCAGGATATCGAGCGGCTAACAGCCACTGCCTTGGGTGGCCTGCTCAGCGCAGGCTGACGATGGCTTTGACCGGGGACACGGCACGGCCTGCGGTGCAGTTTCCTCATGTACCCGGCGTCTTGCGCCGTTCGGCATAAGCCGCCTTGACACGATTCGTGTTACCACCCAGCGCCGGGACGGCACCGAAACTCTCCGCTTCCGGGAAACGAGCCCCCGGCGCCAGCATCTCGACGCGGCCAGACGGGGTCTCGACGGCGATCAACCGGTTCTGCGGATGGGCCACCAGATCGGCCATGTCCGACAACCGCCCGCAGGCGATGCCAGCCTGGCTGAGAACGCCGATTGCTGCCTCGCGATCCAGCTGGCTCAGTACCTCGCCGATGATGCCATCAAGCACATCGGAGTTTTTCACCCGGTCCATGTTCGTGCCAAAGCGAGCGTCATTTGCAAGGTCCGGCTGGCGCAGGACATCGGCGCAAAGCTTTACCCACTCGCGCTCGTTCTGGATGGACAGCAGCACCACCTTGCCATCCTTGCAGGTAAATCTGCCGTAAGGCGCGATGCTCGGATGGCGCACGCCAACCCGCTGCGGCGGCCGCTGGCCATAGCGGGTCTGCAAGTACGGCACATTCATCCAGTCGGCGATGGCGTGGAACAGCGACACTTCGATCACCCGCCCCTTGCCGGTTCGGGTTCGCGCCAGCAAGGATTGCAGGATGGCGCTGTAGGCCGTCATACCGGCGCTGATGTCGCAAATCGAAATACCGACGCGGGCTTGTTCTTGCGGCGTGCCATTGATGGCGATCAGGCCGCTCTCGCCCTGAATCAGCATGTCGTAGGCCTTCTGATCGCGGTAAGGCCCTTGCTCGCCATAACCGGAGATCGAGCAATAGATCAGGCGGGGATGGGCCCTGGTCAGCGCTTCGGCCCCGAGACCCAGCCGCGCCACAGCTCCTGGCGCCAGGTTCTGGATAAACACATCGGCCTCGGCGGCGATGTTGTTAAGCACCGCCATATCGCCCGCAGACTTGAGATCGAGGCAGACCGATTCCTTGCCGCGATTGAGCCACACGAAGTAAGCGCTTTCGCCGTTCACGAGATGATCGTAGCCCCGCGCGAAATCGCCTTCCGGGCGTTCCACCTTGATGACCCGGGCGCCGGCATCGGCAAGTTTGCACGAGGCATAGGGTGCGGCCACCGCCTGCTCCAGCGACACCACCAGCAAGCCTTCGAGATCGCGCATCACGTGCTCCTGTTCTTGCCGGGGATGCAAAAGTGGGCCTTCATTGACAGGTTAGCGGAAAACCTTCCAGTCTTCGATTGGGTGCCGCAATGCCATTTTGGCCTTCCGGTCTCATTTTGCGGGATGAGGACTTGGTTTGCTTCAACAATAATCGCGCGGGATCAGCACTGTGTTGCAGGCGTGGTGCATGCAGTGCCCGCCCTCGCGGACTTCGACTTGCCATGAGAGATGAAAATGCTCCGCATCGGACGTCAGTTCGGTTCGGGCAAAGCCGCAGACATCGGCAGGACCACTCTTCATCGACCAAGAGTATTCACTCACCAGCCTGGCGCTGAGCGGGTCTTCTGGATGAATGGTGAATGTGTCCTTTGCAATGGCCGCGCCACCGATGTCGCGGCCGCTCAAGTGCCACGACCCGTAGTCGGTGCAAAGGCGGATGGTGCGGATACCGGTTGCGAGATCGTCCTCAACCGTCTTGGTGCTGATTTCGCCACGGACAGTTTCGACCGGCGCGGGTGCCGAGATCTCCGCAGGCGCGAACTTCACCAGCGCATCCGATGGCGATGGCGGCCGGACCGGCAGACGCAGCATTGATTTGCCGCTCTTGAGCGTCATCAGCGAGCGCTCTGGCTGCGGCCAGAGCACGAACCAGAACTGGTTCTGAATCGCCAGCCGCAACTTGTGTCCCTTTGGGATGACCCGGCCGAAGTCATTGAGCTTGATCGTGACCGTGAACGGCGTGCCGACGGGACAGAGCTCCGGTCTCTCATGCGAATGGCGGTGCGAGAGATTGAGCACGCCATAGGTCATCGCCGCCGACGTGCCATCGGGATAGACATCGCAAAGCCTGACCGCGAGATTGACCAGTGGCTTATCGACGGTGATTTCGAGTTCGGCCTCGACCGCCCCCAGCAATGCCAGGTCTTCGGTTAGTGTCTCGGTGTCGAAGCAGAGCGCTTGGCCGTCTTCGCGGCGCTGGTCGATTGCCAGGTCGGGAGACGTGCCGCCATTGCCGCCCCAGCGCCCATAGTCGGTGCCGGCCGTGCATGGGCTTGAGTGCGTGAGGTAAGGTCCGGCTTGCGCGGCGTGGCCCAGCCCCGTGGCATTGAGATAGCGTGTCTGCCAATCGATGCGCGGGCTCGGCCATTCGGTTTCGGCGGCCCAGCTTCCGGCATGCGTTTTGTACCAGGGACGGGGCCGCTGCTCCGCCGTCATCCACACGCGATAGAGGGGTTCGCGCATGATGCCGGTGTCTTCGCCCGCCAGCCAATGCTTCCACCAGCGCAACGCTTCCTGCAAATAGCCGATGCGTGGGCCGGGATCGCCGCGGCACGGATAGGTGTGAGTCCACGGCCCCATGATGGCAAGCTTCGGAGTTGTGAGATGTTCCAGCAGCCGTGGCGCCGCGTTCGAGTAGGAATCCTCCCAGCCGCAGACGGCCAGCACCGCGCAATGGATGGCGGAGAAATCCTCGCACACCGAGCCTTGTTGCCAATAGGCATCGCGGCGCTGATGCGATAGCCAGGTTTCCGACCATGAGCGGTTCGCCGCCAGTCTGGCTTTCCACATCGCGCGCCAGCGCTCGCCGACGATCTGGGGATCGGGCGGCATGGAGTTGAGGGCGAGCATGAAGTTGGACCACATCTCGTTTTCGGTGAGAAGTGCGCCGCCCATGTAATGAACGTCATCGGCGTAGCGGTCATCGGTCGAACACAGTGTGATGATGGCTTTCAGTGCCGGTGGCTGCTTCGCCGCGACCTGCAAGGCGTTGAACCCGCCCCAGCTGATGCCGGTCATGCCGATGTTGCCATCGCACCAGGCCTGCGCCACCAGCCAGGCGATGATCTCGCAGGCGTCTTCCTGTTCTTGGCGCAGATACTCGTCCAGCATCACGCCATCCGAGTCGCCGCTGCCGCGCAGATCGACGCGGCAGCAGGCGATACCATGGGCGGCGATATAAGGATGGAGTTCGAGATCGCGGAACACCGTGCCGTCACGCCGCCGGTACGGAATCATCTCGACCACGACCGGAACGGGTGCCGCGAGTTTCGGCCTCCACAGGGTCGCGGCGATGCGCGTTCCGTCCTTGAGTTCGATCCATTGCGGATCAATCGTCTCAACTTCGTAGGGAAATTCAGTGCGGATCGCCACGGCGTCATCAACCCTCCCGGACATCAGGACTCCAACGCGCCGAGCGGATGATGGCATCGCACGATGTGCTCGTCATCAATCAAGCTGATCGCAGGCACATCGCGCCTGCAGAGATCGGAAGCCCTTGCACATCGCGGATGGAATTCGCAGCCCTTGGGCCGGTGGCGCAAGCTGGTGACTTCGCCGGTCAGCACCGGGCCATTGCGCCGCCGCGCCGGATCGGGGTTCGGTTGAGCGGCGATCAGCGCCGCCGTGTAGGGATGCGATGCAGTGGCGAAGATGCCGGCGGTCGGACCTTGCTCTACAATGCGGCCCATGTACATGATGGCGGTGCGGTCGCTCACATGCCGGACAACCGCCAGATTATGGGTGATGATCATGTAAGTAAGGCCAAGCTCCGCCTGTAGTTTGCCGAGCAGATTGAGCACTTCGCCCTGCACCGAGACATCGAGACCGGCAGTAGGTTCATCGGCAATGATGAGCTTCGGGTTGAGCGCAATGGCCCGCGCCATGCCGACCCGCCGGGCCTGACCGCCCGACAATTGATGCGGGTAGCGCGACGCGAAATCCGGCGGCAGGCCGATGAGACCGAGCAACCGCCTGGCTTCGGCGTCGAGGTCCTTGTCTCTCAGCCCATGGATGATGAAGGGCTCGGTGATCAGCGACTTGACCGTGCGCCGTGGCGACAGGCTCGACACCGGGTCCTGGAACATCATCGCCACATCGCGGTGATAGGTCTTCTCGGGATGAAGGCCATTAGCAAAAGGATTCGTGCCGTTGAATGTGATGGAGCCCGACGCGAAAGGCGTCAGGCCCACAATGGCGCGCGCCAGTGTCGACTTTCCGGAGCC
>JANPCS010000359.1:0-2764 GCA_031431065.1 Hyphomicrobiales bacterium
GAGAACGGCCGTGCCGTGGGGATCGAGATTGTCGAGAGCGGTGCGGTGAAGCGCATCGATGCGGCAGCCGAGGTGATTGTTACCGCAGGTGCCATTGGTTCACCCAAACTGCTGATGCTGTCGGGCATTGGTCCTGCAGCGCATTTGAACGAGGTTGGTGTTCCGGTCGTTCACGACTTGCCCGGCGTCGGCCAAAATTTTCACGATCACTTCTCGACCGACGTGACCTGGGTGCTCAATGGCGCGCATTCCTATGACAAGTACAAGAAGAAACACATGCAGCTCTGGGCTGGATTGCAATATGTGATGTTCAAGTCGGGGCCTGTCGCCTCCAACGTCGTCGAGGCCGGCGCCTTCTGGTGGGGAGACCGGGCCGAGAAGACGCCCGACCTGCAGTTCCATTTTCTCGCTGGTGCCGGGGTTGAGGAAGGTGTCGGCACCGTGCCCGGCGGCAATGGTGCCACCTGCAATTCCTATCATGTGCGCCCGCGTTCGCGAGGGTCGGTGCAACTCAAGTCGGCGAACCCGCTGGACGCGCCGATTATCGATCCGAATTCCTTCGCCGAGCCCTATGATCTCGAGCGCCACATCGAAGGCATCAAAGTGACCCAGGAAGTTGGCCAGACCCGTTCGATGCGGAAGTTCGTTTCCGCCGAACACTTCCCAGGACCGGGTGTGAAAACCAAACAGGACTACATCGATGTCGCGCGCGCCAATGCCCGCTCGTCTTATCATCCCGTCGGCACCTGCAAGATGGGCAGGGATGCGATGGCGGTGGTCGATCCGCTGCTCCGCGTTCACGGCATCGCCGCGTTGCGCGTTTGCGACAGCTCGATCATGCCTGAAGTCGTGTCCTCCAACACCAATGCTCCCACAATCGCCATTGCAGAAAAGGCCGCTGATATCATTCGCGGCAACAGGTGAAGCCATGCCCAAGATCGTGACCGCTGCCGATGCCGTGAAGGCCATCCCGGATGACGCCGTCGTCGCGGTCAATTCGTCCTCGGGCCTCAACTGTCCGGACGCCGTGCTGAAAGCGCTGGGCGAACGTTTCGATGCCGAGGCGCATCCGCGCAACCTGACCATGCTGCACCCGATTGCGGCGGGCGACATGTTCGGCATCAAGGGCATCGAGCGCATCGCCAAGCCTGGCCTTATCGGCCGCATCATCGGCGGCTCATATCCTTCAGGTCCCTCGACGTCGGAACCACCGATGATCTGGCAGATGCTGGGCGCCAACGCGATGCCTGCTTACAATGTGCCGTCGGGCATCATGTTCGACATGCTGCGCGAGGCGGCGGCGAAGCGCCCCGGCGTCATCACCAAGGTCGGTCTCGACACCTTCGCCGATCCGGATCGTGACGGCTGCGCCATGAATGCCTTGGCGGCGGCGGCTCCCATCGTCCGCAAGATTGAGTTCGACGGCGAGGAGTGGCTGTATTTCCCGGCCATCGTTCCCAAGGTCGCGATCATCCGCGGCAGCGCCTGCGACGAGCGCGGCAACATGAGTTTCGAGCAGGAGGGCGCTTATCTGGGAGCCATGGAACTGGCGCTTGCAGCCCATAACAATGGTGGCATCGTCATCGCCCAGGTGCGCACCATCGCCGAAAACGAAACCATCAAGCCGCATCAGGTGCGCGTGCCGGGCATTCTCGTCGACTACATCGTCGAGGCGCCGGATCAATGGCAAACGACGCAAACACCTTATGACCCAACCATCTCGGGCGAGGTGTTCAAACCGATCTCGAGTTTCGCGCTGATGGAGTTTGGCACCGGCAAAGCCATCGCCCGGCGCGTGTCGCAGGAATTGAAAAAGGGTTGGGCCGTCAACTTAGGCTTTGGCGTATCCGCCAACGTGCCGCGCATCTTCATCGAGGAAGGCCTGCATGGCCAGGCAACCTGGGTGATCGAGCAGGGGGCGGTGGGCGGCGTGCCGCTGCTCGATTTCCAGTTCGGCTGCGCATCAAATGCCGAGGCCTTCGTGCCCTCTGCTTACCAATTTACTTACTTCCAGGCGGCGGGCTTCGACTGCGCGCTTCTGTCTTTCCTGCAGATCGACAGCCATGGCTCCGTCAACGTCTCTAAACTTGGCGTCAGGCCGCACGTGACGGCGGGTGCAGGTGGTTTCGTCGACATCACATCGCGGGCCCGCAAGATCGTCTACTCCGGTTTCTACAATGCCGGAGCGAAAATGGACATCGTTGACGGAAAGCTGCGGATCGGCAAGGAAGGCAAAGTGAAAAAGCTGGTGAGCGATGTGGAGCAGGTCTCCTTCTCGGGCCCGCGCGGCGTGATGCAGGGACAGGACGTCACCTACGTCACCGAGCGCTGTGTGCTGAAACTGACGCCGGAAGGCATCGCCGTCACCGAGATTGCGCCGGGTGTGGAACTGCAGGCCAATATTCTCGATCAGGCGGACTTCCCGCTCATCGTCTCGCCACAGTTGAAGGAAATGGACAAACGCCTGTTCACGCCAGAGATCATGGGATTGAAACTTCATGGTTGATACCGGCGACGCACGCATCAAGCTACAGGTCGATGGCCACCTCGCAACGATTACCATCGCGCGGCCCGAAAAGCTCAACGCGCTCGACTACGAGATGGTGCTGGCGCTCGAACGCGCCGCCCATCTCGTCGATGCAGCGAAGGATGTGCGCTGCGCCATCATCACCGGTGGAGGTGAAAAATCCTTCTGCGCGGGTGGCGACATCGAGGCCTGGTCAGCCTGGAGCCCCAATGATTTCGGCATGGCCTGGGTGCGCCA
>JANPCS010000360.1:0-4025 GCA_031431065.1 Hyphomicrobiales bacterium
GGGGTATTTTCGGATCGAGTGGGGCACTCCCAATCTTATACGCTTGCCGAACAATCTTTGCAGCTCTCGCCGCAGAAATTTCATCACTTGCATGTACTAGACATAGTGGAGCATTGCGGTCTACGTGCGCACCCTTCCCACTCAATTTGGATAGACCGACACTATGATCGATCTTATCAGTCGGCACTTTTCTGCCACCGCCAAGCTCTATCACAGCTAATCCAAGAAACCTCGTTTCGATTGATGCCACGTAACCTGTATCATCCGCAAACACAGGTTTGATCACTCGAGCGAGTGGAAGTAGATTATTATAAGTCTTCAAGAAGTTTCTTGGACCTCCAAGAGCGAATATCATCTTCTCAAACCGCTCGGCGGCTGTTCCATCGTAAAGCTTCTCCAAAAGCACGGAATAGGCTCTTTTAGGATTCTTGTGAACGCCCGATCTGACCAGTAACTCAACACCTAACTCGAATGTTACATTAAATGCTCGATCCTTTGGGCCAAGGGCTCTTGGGTTCGCCAAGAATTCACATGCATTTCTGACCTCAATCGCGTTTCCCGCGCAATTTGCCAGTGGCTCATCCATGTCGGTGATCAGCGCCGTGGTCTTGAGGCCCGCGCCATTGGCGACGGCCACCAGGCTCTCGGCTAAGGCCTTTGCTTCCGCCATCGCCGTCATGAAGGCGCCGGAGCCCATCTTCACGTCGAGCACCAGATGCTGCAATCCGGCGGCCAATTTCTTCGACAGGATGGAGGCGGTGATGAGCGGGATCGATTCGACCGTCGCCGTGACATCGCGGATGCCATAGAGGCGCTTGTCGGCGGGAGCGAGATCGGCGGTCTGGCCGATGATGGCGCAGCCCGCTTCGCGCGTCACGTTCCTGAACAGGTCGAGACCGGGCTGGGTCGCATAACCTGGAATGGCGTCGAGCTTGTCGAGCGTGCCGCCGGTATGGCCAAGGCCGCGCCCCGAGATCATCGGCACGTAGAGGCCGCAGGCCGCCAGCATCGGCGCCAGCATGAGCGAGAGATTGTCGCCGATGCCACCGGTCGAATGCTTGTCGACCACGGGGCCGGGCAAGTCCCATTTCAGAACTGTGCCGGAGTCGCGCATCGCCAGCGTCAGGCCCACCGCCTCGTCGCGGCTCATGCCCTTGAAGAACACCGCCATGGCGAAAGCCGCCACCTGGCCTTCCGACACGCTGCCATCCGTCAGTCCACTGATGAATTCCTTGACCTCGTCTTGGGTGAGTGCCGCACCATCGCGCTTGCGGCGTATGACTTCCTGCGGCAGCATGTCAGGCGTCCCTGAAGAAGCGGGTAATCAGCGCCTTCATGTTTTCCGCCGCCTTGGCGCCCTCGCGCTTGGTCTCCTCGTGGCTTGGCGATGCGCCCTCGATCCCCGCTGCCAGGTTGGTGATGACGGAAAGTCCGGCGACTTTGAGGCCAAAGCGCCGGGCGAGAATGGTTTCAGGTACTGTGGACATGCCGACGGCCGTTCCGCCAATGATCTGGAACATGCGGATTTCGGCCGGTGTTTCGAAGCTCGGGCCAGAGTACCAGCAATAGACGCCCTGATGCAGCGCGATGCGTTCAGCCGTGGCGGCAGCCAGGAACCGCGCCCGCAATGCCGGATCATAAGCATCGGTCATCGGCACAAAGTTCTCGTCGCCATGCTGGCCGATCAGCGGGTTCATGCCGGAGTAATTGATGTGGTCGGCGATCAGCATGATCGAACCTGGCCGCATCTCGGGCTTGAGACTTCCCGCCGCGTTGGTGAGGATCAGTGTCTCGATGCCCGCATCTTTCAGCATCTCGATCACCGGACGCATGACGGCGGCATTGCCCGACTCATAAGGGTGGGCGCGACCCGCCAGCACGGCGACTTCCGCACCACCGATTGTTCCCACCACCAGCTGCCCGGCATGGCCCGAGATTTTCGGAACGGGAAATCCGGAAAGCTCCGTGTACGGAATGACCAGCGGATTCTCCACCGCCTCGGTGATGGAACCAAGGCTGGAACCCAGAATGATGGCGGTTTTCGGCGTGCGGCCACGCAAATGTTGCTGGAGAGTGCTCATATTTCATACATTCTCAAATGATTGAAGTTGATCGCGTCAAAGCCCGCACTCTGGGCGAAAGCATGAAGTTTCAAATCATCTGTCAGCAGAAGTGGTTTGCCCGGCACCAACACTGTCGTCGTATCAGAAAATCCTATTTTTACGAACCTCGCGTCACGGACGACTTGCGCTGATGGAACTACAAACTCCATCATGTTCACCGCTAGAGCCCTCAAAGCATTTGCAAAGGCATCCCACTCGTTCTGCCTAAGCTGCCTTCCAAGGTTGTCGACTTCGGTCAAGATATTTGGAGTTGTCCAGAGCTTCGAGAATAGGGTGGTCGTCTTCTTGAGCAATTCGAAATCTTTGAGTGTAAAGTGGCTCGTGCGCTTGAAACTCAAAACACGCCGACTGTCATAGCCGCCAACGGCCAAAAGTAAGAGCAAGTTGGTATCCACCAGAATGCCCGAAGCTCTGTGTTTGATCCACAAAGCTTGGAAAGCACTCTCCACCGTCAACTCGCTTTGCTATATGGATTTCTAAATTTCATTGACAACACGGCTTTGGTCTTCGGACTGACCTCTAGATCCTTGTAGATCCGTGTCTCAACGAGTGGGAAGCCAGAATCTCTGACACTTAGCGTAATCAACCAGTTGCCCTGCTTGTTCATTGTCGTCTCTTCCAGCCGCAAACCATCAAGTGGTAACAAATGATCTAAAGAGCGCAAGTGTTCAACCGCTATCGATATGGCATTCTTTACGTTGAAATCAGCGTTGCTCATGATTCAATCTCCGATTTCCATTATGGCAAATTTTCCGGCCCAAAGGAAGACGGCAACAACTCGTCCAATGTGAAGGTGCGGATCAATTCGCCTGCTTCGGTGCAGCAATGAATCTTGACGCCGCCCGTGGCGAACTCGCGGATCTTCTGGCGGCAGCCGCCGCATGGTGTGCACAGCGTGGTCCCATTGCCCAGCACCGCCACTTCGGTGATCGCCGTGCCGCCCGCCATGATGAGCGCCGAGATCGCCGAGGGCTCGGCGCACCAGCCGTGCGGATAGGCGGCGTTCTCGATGTTGCAACCGGCATGCACGCGGCCGTGCTCGTCGCGCATGGCGGCACCGA
Organism: Hyphomicrobiales bacterium; assembly: GCA_031431065.1. Classification (GTDB taxonomy): domain Bacteria; phylum Pseudomonadota; class Alphaproteobacteria; order Rhizobiales; family Aestuariivirgaceae; genus Aestuariivirga. The sequence continues at coordinate 3,185 of JANPCS010000360.1, forward strand.
CGAGGAATTTCGAGTAGGGCGCATGGGCTTTCAAGCGCGCCGCCATTGCCGCTTCGACCAGATCGCGCATGTCAGCGGTCCTTGACGTAGGGCGTGCCACTGGCGCGTGGCGGGATCGACTTGCCGATGAAGCCCGCCAGCAGCACCACGGTCATCACATAAGGCAGCATGTTGATGAACTGCACCGGGATCTCGACATCGCCAAGCTTGACCCCCTGCAGGCGCAGGCCCGCCGCCTGCAGATAGCCGAACAGCAGGCAGGTCCAGAGTGCGGGCCAGGCGCGCCAACTGGCAAAAATCAGCGCCGCCAGCGCCATGAAGCCGCGCCCCGCCGACATGTCGCGCACGAAACTGCCTTGCAGCGCCACCGAAAGATAGGTTCCGGCCAGGCCACACAGGATACCGGCAATGATCACCGCCTGATAGCGCAGCAGCATCACCGAAATGCCCGCCGTGTCGACGGCATGCGGATTTTCGCCGACGGCGCGCAGGCGCAAGCCGAAGCGCGTGCAGGCCAGCGCCCAGGCCGTCACCGCCACCAGTCCGAAGGCCAGATAGACCAGGATCGAATGGCCCGAGACGATGTTGAGATAGGGTCCGATCAGCGGAATGGCGGCGATACTGTCGAAGCCCGGCATGGTGAACACCGGAAACTGCGATTCCGGCGGTAGCGGCGGCGTGCGCCCGCCCTCCTTGAACCATTCATTGCCGAGCACCACGGCGAGGCCCGCCGCCAGCATGTTGATGGCAACACCCGAGACCACCTGGTTGCCGCCCTGGTTGATCGAGGCATAGCCATGGATCAGCGAAAACCCGATCGACACGGCAATCGCCATCAGCA
>JANPCS010000361.1:0-5014 GCA_031431065.1 Hyphomicrobiales bacterium
GGCGCCGTTGCCAAGATGATCAGCGCCGCTGAGGCGATGATGCCAAGGATCAGTGCGAAGAAGCCGATGAAGGCAGTGCGATAACGTTTGAGATGCGGTTCGGCCGCCGGGCCAATGCGTGAACGGATCTTGTCGAACTGCCACCAGCCAAGCGAAAAATAAGTCGAAAGCTTCTCGCCCTTCGGCGCCAGCGATACCAGTGAAAGGGCGGAAAATACCGCCAGTCCCCAGACACCAACGGCGAGGATTGCGACAAGCGGCATGAGGATGGTGAACAAGACTGAAGTCCGCCTCAGACATTCACGTAGATGTCGGTCCACAATTCGCTCGGATCGAGCTCCGGATCGTTCTGCGCGAACTCGGCGGCTTCCGTCACTACCGTGCGGATATCGGCGTCGATTTTCTTCAGCTCGTCTTCGGTGGCGAGTTTGGCGTTGAGGATGCGGGCCTTCACCTGTTCGATCGGGTCATGTTCCTCGCGCATCTTCTGCACTTCTTCCTTGGAGCGGTATTTCGCCGGGTCGGACATCGAGTGGCCGCGATAGCGGTAGGTCATCATCTCGAGAATATAGGGCCCCTCGCCGGCCCGGCAATGTTCCACCGCCCGGTCGGCGGCTTCCTTCACGGCGCGCACATCCATGCCATCGACCTGCTCGGACGGAATTCCGAAAGCTGCACCTCGCGCCCCCAGTTGATCGGCATTGGCGGTCGAGCGGGTCGCCGCGGTGCCCATCGCATAGCGGTTGTTCTCGATGATGAAGATGACCGGCAGCTTCCAGATCGAGGCCATGTTGAAGGTCTCGTAGACCTGACCCTGGTTGGCGGCACCGTCGCCGAAATAGGCCACCGACACGTGGTCGTTGCCGCGATACTTGTTGGCGAAGGCCAGCCCCGCCCCCAGCGGCACTTGGGCGCCAACGATACCATGACCGCCAAAAAACTGCTTCTCGCGGCTGAACATATGCATCGAGCCGCCCTTGCCCTTGGACAAGCCACCACGCCGCCCGGTCAATTCGGCCATCACGCCCTTGGGGTCCATGCCGCAGGCCAGCATGTGCCCGTGGTCGCGGTAGGAGGTGATGACTTGATCGCCGTCCTTCTGCGCCATCTGCATACCGACGACGACGGCTTCCTGGCCGATATAGAGGTGGCAAAAACCGCCAATGAAGCCCATGCCGTAAAGCTGCCCAGCCTTCTCCTCGAAGCGGCGGATCAGCAGCATTTCCTGGTAGGCGTGGAGCTCTTCCCCGGCGGTGAAACCGCTGTTGCTGAGGTTGGGCCTGTCTACCTTCTCGGCGGCTTTCTCAGCCTTGCTCAGTTTGCGCGTGATATAGGCCGATTTGACCGCCATGCGAACCTTCCTCTAGCCAGAACAATGCCCTTTTCATAGCATTAAACGCTTGAGAAAGCAGGGGCTTTGAAGAGTTAACCGAATTTCGGTTTATCCAGAGGATTTCGCTGGGGAAATTACTTCGCGGTGAATGCCACGATATCACCCGGCCTCGCCATCTCGAGGTTTTTCCGGGCCATCTCGTCGAGGAGATCGGGGTCAATGCTTTCCGGCCGCAGAAGAGTCACCTTGGCCTCCTGGCGGATGCGTTGCGCTTCCAGCGTCTCGTATTTCTGCTGCAGCATCGCCAATTGATCGGAAAGCCCCTGCTGGTAGGGATAGCCGCGCGGGCCCTTCCAGGCATGCCAGGCGAAATAGCCCAGCAGCGCGCAGCATACGCAACTGACAGCGAGATCGAAACGGCGCATTGCCATCTCCATTGATTGTTCTCGCAGCTTTCGGCGGACTCGGTTAACAATCGGTCACCATATGCTATATATTTGCTTGACCTATTGCGAGGTCGTGCCGATGTAACTCGTGGAGTTACCGATATGTTGTCGAGCAGCCGTTTCATTGTCGCCGTCCATGCCATGAGTGTCCTTGCCCGTTTTGCCGGCAAGGGGCCGGTGTGTTCGGCTGTCGTGGCGCAGAGCGTTCACACCAATCCGGTGGTCATCCGCCGCCTGATGTCGGAATTGGAAAAGGCTGCCCTGGTGCGCTCGGTCGCCGGACGCTCCGGCGGCTTCGAGCTAAATCGCGATGCCACCTTGATCTCGCTGGCCGACGTCTATTTCGCTGTCGAGGACGAGAGCGTCTTCCGCATGCACAAGACCGACCCGCAATCGGCTTGTCCGGTGGCGGTCCAACTCGGCAAGATATTGGCAGCCCCCCTGCGGGCGGCTGAGTGCGCGCTCCATACATCGCTGGCCAAGACGACCATTCGCGACGTAGCGACGGCAATCGTCTGAGTTCAGCCTCATGCCTGACGTTGCGCCGCAGGCGAAAACCTCGACCTTGCTCAACCTCCTGTCGCTCGGCAATTTCGCCGTCGGCATGGGGGCCTTCGTGGTCATCGGCATCATCACGCCGGTAGCGGAAGGGTTGAACGTTTCCAAGGCCGATGCCGGACTGATCCTCACAGTCTACGCCCTCGCCTATGCCGTCCTCTCCCCCATCGGCGCAGCACTGACTGGCCGTTTCCCGAGGCGAACCGTTCTGGCGGGTGCACTCGCCTTGTTTTGCATTGGATCGGCTCTCTCAGCTCTTGCATGGTCGCTACCGTTGCTCATTGCATCACGCGTGCCAGTGGCGTTTGGGGCTGCCCTGTTCACGCCGCTGGCGGCCAGCCTGGCGGTTGCCATATCGCCGCCAGATCAGCGTGGGCGTGCCCTGGCCAAGGTATTTGGCGGACTGACACTGGCCCAGGTCGTTGGCGTTCCCTTGGGTGCATGGCTGGCCTACCGCTTCGGCTGGCAAATGGCCTTCTGGTCGGTGGCTGGCCTGGCTTGCATCAGCACCATCGTGCTGATGCAAGCCGTTCCGCGCGAAGTGAGTTTTCAGGCTGTACCACTGTCGGCGCTGATGACCGCCCTTGGCAATGTCAGGCTGATGTTCGCGGTCACCTTCACGGCAACACTAATTACTGCCATCTATGTGGTGTTCACTTACTTCGGGCCGCTGATCGAGGCCTCGGCCGGTACCAATGCCGAGACTCGCACATTTTACCTCGTGCTGTTCGGCCTAGGAGCAGTTGCAGGCAACTATATCGGCGGCTATCTGAGTGACCGCATCGGGCCGCGCAACACATTGCTTATAGCCTGCACTGCGCAAATCCTGATCATGCCGCTGTTCTCGATCATCCCGTGGAACCCGGTGTTGTTCGCGGTGCTGGTGGCGGTGTGGAGCAGCTTCGGCTGGTCCTTTATGGCGCCGCAACAGTCTCGGCTCGTCGCCATCGCGCCGCAACTGCAGGCTCTCGCCCTCGCGTTGAATGCCGCGATGATCTACGTCGGCATCGCCATCGGCTCGGGCATTTCCGGGCGGCTGATGGATTGGCATGGCTTGGCCCCTCTTGGCATCGCCGGCGGCGTGGCGGCGGCAGTGGCAATGATCCACCTTTTGACATCAAGCCGGCGCAGCAGCCAATCCTCAGGCTGACATCGACTGCCGCAGATCGCCGATCAGATCGCCGATGTCCTCAAGGCCCACAGACAGACGCAGCATGCCGTCGGTGATGCCCATCATGGCGCGGGCCTCCGCTCCGATATTGCGGTGCGTGGTCGAGGCCGGATGCGTCATCAGCGACTTGGCATCGCCCAGGTTGTTGGAAATGTCGATGATGCCGAGATGGCGCAGCACATCGAAGGCCTTAGGCTTGCCACCCGCCACCTCAAACGTCACCATGGTGCCACCGAGCGTCATCTGCTTTCGCGACAGCGCCACTTGCGGATGCGAATCGAGATGCGGATAAAGCACCCGCGTCACTCCGGGCAAGCCCAGCAGCGCTTCCGCCACCTGATGCGCAGCGCGCGATTGCGCCTCCACCCGCAGCTTGAGCGTCTCCATGCCCTTCAGAAGAATCCAAGCGTTGAACGGTGAGATCGACGGCCCTGTATGGCGCAGGAATGGTTTCAGCAGTTCTTCCTTGAACTTGCGCGTTGACACGATGGCGCCGCCCAGCACGCGGCCCTGCCCATCCATGTGCTTGGTGCCGGAATAGACGATCACGTCGGCGCCATACGTCAGCGGACGCTGCAGGATCGGCGTGGCGAAGATGTTGTCGACAACCACATTGGCACCCTTGGCCTTGGCAATGCCGCACACCGCTTCGAGATCGATGACATCGAGCGTCGGGTTCGATGGCGTTTCAAGAAACACGCATTTGGTGTCCGTGGTGATTGCTTCTCTCCAGGCGGCGAGATCGGCACCATCGACCATCGTCGTCTTGATGCCGAAGCGCGGCAGGATCGACGTGACGATCTGATAGCACGAACCGAACAGCGCCTTCGATGACACCAGATGGTCACCCGCCTTCAACTGGCAGGCCAAGGCGCCGAACACCGAGGCCATGCCGGAAGCAAGCGCGTAGCTGGCCTCGGCCCCTTCCAACAGCGCCAGGCGTTCTTCGAACATGGTGACGGTGGGGTTGCCATAACGGCCGTAGACATAACCATCGTCTTCACCGGCAAAGCGCTTCTCGGCGGTTTCCGGCTCGTCATAAACAAAGCCCGAATTCAAATAGAGCGCTTCGGAGGTCTCGCCATGGGGCGAGCGATCAAGCCCGCCGCGCACCAGTTTGGTGGCATCCCCCCAGGTCGTGGGGTCTGACTTATGCTTTTTCATGCTGGCCTAGCTCTGCACCCAAGGCAGGCCGGCAGCTTTCCAGCCGCCCAATGTGCCGCGGTGTCCGGTGGCATCCTTGTCGCCCTCAAAACCCTGCGCCACATTCCAGGCATAACCGTATCCAGCCTGCGTCAAGGCCGAGGCGGCCGAAGCCGAGCGCGCGCCCGAACGGCAGATGCACAGGATCTCGGTATCTTTCGGCAGGCCCATCTGCTCAATCTCGGCCACGAACTGGCCACTGACCTGCATCGATGGAAACACCTGCCACGACAGCCGGATCAGCCGTTCAACCGCCGGAACGCCGACAAACACCCATTCCGGCTGGGTGCGCACGTCGATCAA
>JANPCS010000362.1:0-1963 GCA_031431065.1 Hyphomicrobiales bacterium
GTCATGCGCCGCGTATCGATGCTGATATTGCCGGCTTTGAGGACCGGCGTCGCATAACCCGCCGAGCGCCGCAGCACCGCCGAAAGCCTTGCCAGCAGTTCCTCGCCATAGAATGGCTTTGGCAGGTAATCGTCGGCCCCGGCGTCGATGCCTTCCACCCGCTCCATCCAGGCGGCGCGCGCCGTTACCATGAGCACCGGAGTGACGATACCGGCCACCCGCCATCGCCTGACGATCGACAGCCCGTCTAGCCGCGGCAGACCGAGATCGAGAATGATCGCCGCATAGCTTTCGGTCTCGCCCTTGAACCACCCATCCTCGCCATCCGACGCCATATCGACAATATAGCCGGCGCGGGTCAGTTCCTCGCCGATTTGCACCAGAACGTCCGCCTCGTCTTCAATGACCAGAATGCGCATCACCGGTACTTCGATTTGATGACGGCACCGGTGGCGGCATTGAGCGAAACCTGAACATAGCGGCCGGTCGCATTGAGCACCGTCACCTCATAGGTCCACAAGTCCCGTGCGTGGTGTTTCAACCGCACCTTCACAACGTCTCCGGGCACCGCCTTCTTGAGTTTCTTCAGCAGCCAGCCGAAGGGCCGAACCTCGCCCCTCTCCACCGCCTGCCGGGCATCCATCTGGTCGGATTGCGCCGGCGTTACTTTCTGTGACCGCTTTGAATCCGATGACAGCGACTTAATATCGGCAGGTGTGCCACCGAGATCGTCGGTAGCAAGATTGTTCACGCCCGAAGCGACATCGGTTTGATCGGGAGGCGTCCCGTTACTGTCACGAGCGAAGCCATTGCTCAAGCCAGCCGCGCCATACAGCACGGCAGCCAGCAAGGCTGAACAAATCCTGTTACGGAGCGCAAATTTGCTCATGTCACTTCCTACCCTGACGAGGATAACGAAAAGCTTACCGCAGCCGAAAGCCTACCGACATCGCCAGCATGGCAAAGTCCCTGAGTTCGCGCCAGTGCGAACCTCTTTTGGGAGATTCTTGATGACAAACGGCAAGACAGGTCAGGAGTAAAGGCCATGGATGAATTGAGCCTCGTGTTAGAGGATGAATCGGCGCCCGACGACATTCCCATGGACTGGGAGGACACCGGCGAAGTCACCGGTGATCTGCCCGATGTCGGCGGCGATGACACGTCCGGCGATGATGTTCCGGTCTGGGCAGACGGCGAGACCGGCGACAGTTCGACCGGAGAAGACGACGGGTTCATTGACGATGAAGGCACCGGCGGCGAAGAACTGATCGGCGATGACGGCGCGGAAGTAGACTGGTTGATCGATGACGAGTTCGTCTGGGAAGGCGACTGGGGCTGCGGCACCGTCGATCCCGACTGGGAAATCCTGATCCCCGACGATTTCATCCGCATTTATGACATTGCCGGCGGACCCAAGACGGAGGACGGGATTCCGGCGGACGGGGTTCCGGAGGATGAAACCGCAACGCTCGGCGATCCGGCAATCTGCATGATCTTCGTCTGCGATACGATCATTTGATACAGCATCCGTAGGTGTTCTGCCCCGAACACCCGGTCCCGCCTGCGGCCCTCTCGCAGGCGGGGTTTCAGTTTTCCATCATCGCCGCGAGGCCGGTTTGCAGGTGGCCGATCTCTTCATTGTTCACGTCATGGGCAGAACCGGGGTAGATGCGCTCGGTGACGCTGGCCCCCATGCGCGTGAAGACACCAGATGTTTCCTTGACCCTAGCCAGTGGAATATGTGCGTCGTGATCCGAACAACCAAGGAAAATCCGCACACCCTCCAGTGAACCGGCATAATCGCGCGGTGTTCCCGGTGGGCCGATGGCGCCACCGCTCAAGACTCCAACGAAGCCATAGGATCTCGGGTTGCGCAACACGGTCTCGGCGGCAAGGCACGCCCCCTGGCTGAAGCCGATGACGCCAAGCTTCTCCACTTCCAGTCCCGTTGCGATCAGATCGG
>JANPCS010000363.1:0-12212 GCA_031431065.1 Hyphomicrobiales bacterium
CGTTGAGGAGCGGCACTATCGGCTGGTCCCCGCCTCCAAGTTGGACAAGGACGCCATTCGTTCCTATCGAAGCGAATAGCTCCTTTCGGCAAGCCGATGATGGCCGGCAACCAGTATGCCGATCTGTCCGAGCTTTGCCTCTATTACATCGGCGGCGTCATCAAGCATGCCAAGGCGCTGAACGCGTTCACCAACCCGTCGACCAACTCCTACAAGCGCCTGGTGCCGGGCTATGAGGCGCCGGTGCTGCTGGCCTATTCGTCGCGCAACAGGTCTGCCTCGTGCCGCATTCCTTTTACCGCCAACCCCAAGGCCAAGCGCGTCGAAGTGCGCTTCCCCGATCCCACCGCCAATCCGTATCTGTGCTTCTCGGCCATCGTCATGGCCGGCATCGACGGCATCATCAACAAGATCCACCCCGGTCCGGCCATGGACAAGAACCTCTACGACCTGCCGCCGGTCGAACTCGCCAAGGTGCCCACCGTCTGCGGCTCACTGCAGGAAGCCATCGACAGTCTCAAAGCCGACCACGACTTCCTGCTGAAGGGCGGCGTGTTCACCAAGGACCAGATCGACAGCTACCTCGACCTGAAGCAGGAAGAACAGGACCGCTACCGCATGACACCGCATCCGGTCGAGTTCGACATGTACTATAGCTGCTGAGGCAAGCGGCGGAACGATGAGACTGCAAGGCCCCGGTGGAAACACCGAGGCTTTGTGTTGACGGACTACCGCCTTAGAAATCTCTACTCAATGCTGCCGCAATGCAGAAATGAACTCAGCAAGTACTTCTTCAACATTCCCATAAGTTCTCACTCTGGCAAAGTGGTCGCTCAACTCCGATGCAATTTTTTTCCTCTGACTTCTGCACAGGATTAATGCCCGCACCAGCAGCAGCGCGCCCAGGATGGAACACATCCCAACTAGAGACTTTGTTTATGCGCGTAGTCGGCGCGTCTCCGTGTTTTCCAAATCCTTGAAGGATTTTGATTTCCTTGTTTCATACTGGCTTGAAGAGCCGGATCAAATAGTCCTCTGCCGCAGTTTCCCATCCAGTTTGTACGACAAGGACTCTACACTCAAAGTCATTGATACTGAGATTCCCTGCCGCACGCTCAATGGTCTTTCGGTGCTCACTCAACCTAGCAGCTATCGTTGCGCCTTGTTCTCGCGGGGTGCGGGCGTCAAATCGCTCGGGCGCAGCTTGACCGACATAGATCGGCGTTTCGGCACCACTTATTGTTGAGTAGTGGACGTAATCACCAATGTAGTAAAGAGCGTACACCCCAGATCCATAAGCAGATTGTATCGCACTAAGTGAAGTCCGCTTCTGAGTTGTCAAAGCAAGCTCTATGAAGAACCCTATGGTGCGAGGGTTTCCGGGATCAAAAACATCATGCGGTCGCTTTACCGCGTCAATTTCCGAATGTAGAGAATCTAACGATTGTGCAGCAATTTCGATTTCCTTATTCAAATTCCGTAGCTTCTGCGGAGACAATCTAGAGCTGCGCACGTTGTCGGAAAACTCTGATATAGCTTTGTGCAGCGCGATCTTTAGCTCCTTAACGGTCTTTTCGGCCATCAACGTCGAACCCCGAGATTTGTCTTGGAAAGATGAGTTCGAACGCTTTTGGCAATTGCCGATGCCAAATCTACCGGGACCGCGTTTCCAAGTTGCCGCATCGATTCAGTCCATGACCCATGAAAAACAAATGAATCCGGAAATGTTTGAAGCCTCGCGCTTTCCCTGACCGTGAAATAGCGAATGCTGCCGTCTTCGCGCACCAGCATGTTCTCGCCACCCGGTACCCCATGTACGCCCGCCTTGAGCGTCTTCGCGGGCTCATCCAAAGGACTGCCGGTGTGACCCGGATAGCTGCGGGCACCTTGCTGGAACTTGTGATTTGCATAGGCCTTGGCCTCTGCCAGTTCAAACTGCGGATCGGGGAGATCGCCAATCGCATCCCGCGTCGTGCGCCAGGGCTTTCCCTTCGGAACAAAGACCAGTGAACTTCCGCGGGCATGTAGCCTACCATCCATGGTTCTCTCCGAATGCGGCACCCGATGCCTGTCCCAATATTCCGCCGACCTGCATTGACTCCACAGAAGCGCATCGAGGCTATGTGTTGGAGAAGGAAAAGCCCACTCGACCTGCAAATCCGCCCTGAATCCGACGAAGACCACGCGCTTCCTGCGCTGCGGTACGCCATAGTCCGCAGCGTTAACAACACCAAATACAACGCGATACTCTTCGCCGTCGGCCGCACGTCCAGTGTGGTGTTTTTGAAGTCTTGACGAGTGATCGGACCAACTTTCATCCTCTTTGCGCGCGATGCTCGGGTAAGAGAGTTGGAGAAGAATATGATTGAAGTAACTGGCAAACGCCGCTCGCGTCAGGCCCTTCACATTCTCAAAAATGAAAGCCTTCGGACGGATTTGACGAACAGCTCTCACGGCTTCCGGCCACATGTCGCGTTCGTCGGCATGGCCGCGATGCTTGCCTCCCAAGGAAAACGGTTGGCAGGGCGGGCCACCAGATACGAGATCGACCTTGTTTTCCATCCCGGCAAAATCCAGGGTGCGGACATCGCCCTCATAAGGTTCCGGCCATTTGGCCAGCGGGCGCCTGTAGGCTCGGTTTTCCCGGATGGTGCCGCAGCACCATTGGTTCCACTCGGCAACAATCTCCGGGTGAAATCCGGCGCGACTGACACCCAACCCCAGGCCTCCCGCTCCGGCGAATAGTTCAACTGCGCGCATCCGCATCCTCGAGAAATTGCCGTATTTTGTTCTTTATTCGTTCTTTATCTCTCAACTCACACTCCCACACAACCTGAATCTTCCAGCCCCGGGAACGCAAGAGACGCATATTCTTCTGGTCGCGCAGCCGATTCGACTCAAGCTTCGGAAGCCAGAAATCCAGCCTCGACTTTGGAAGCCGCGCCAGCCGGCACCGTGAGGCCGCATGTCGATGCCAGAAACAGCCATGCACGAAGATCAGACAGTTCAATCGCGTGCAAACAATGTCGGGCTTACCGGGCAGGTCTTTTCCATGCAGCGAATAGCGGAATCCCAAGGCATGAACGATACGTCTCACCTGTAGTTCGGGTGATGTGTTCTTGCCACGTATCAAGCGCATGCGCTGGCTGCGTCCCAGAGGCGTCAGTGTGTCGATCATTCAAGAACCGCGATCCAATTCACCATCATTATCCACGGCTTTGAAAGTGCCACAATACGTTACTCCCCCGAACACCATTCGACGGCAAGCCGATGATGGCCGGCAACCAGTATGCCGATCTCTCCGAGCTCTGCCTCTATTACATCGGCGGGGTCATCAAGCATGCCAAGGCGCTGAATGCCTTTACCAACCCGTCGACCAACTCCTACAAGCGCCTGGTGCCGGGCTATGAAGCTCCGGTGCTGCCGAGCGCACCGCAACGGATCGCGGCGGGCATTAGTCCGTGGGCGGACACATCATGCCGCCCGCCTCGCAATTCACATAGGCCTCCAGCTGCCGCACGCGGGTTTCGGTCAATGCCGCCATACACTGGGTTCCGACTTGCGGGCTGGCGGTTCCGCCCTTGGTCCAATAGGCCTGGAACTCGCATTCGGCATCGCGGAAGCCGATCCACGTCCGCTGCGACGTCCTGAGAATGGCCAGAGGTTCGGCATCGAGGCGTCTGATCAGATACCGGTAGGCCTTGTTCAAGCGCTGGTCGGCGGCCTCGAAGTCCCTGGAGGCACAAAAGCGCATCTCGACGGTGTTCTGGGCGTTGTCGCAGTCGATATCCTCCTGAGCATAAGCCGTGACCAGCCCGGCGTATAGCGTAACCAGCAGCGCTGCTGCACTGTTTACCATTGCTTTCATGTCAAGCTTTCCTCTCAGGGTTGCACTTAACGTGCAAGTTGACCAACCTAGCGTCAAGTAGTACTGTCTTCGTTGAGGGCCTGTCTTTCCATTTGAAAAGGTAGTGCCATGAAAGATCCAATCCTGTTCTGGAATCATCTCTGCAACGAAGCCAACCGCACAGACCATACTACACCAATCCCCGGCCCCAGCCAGCGGGGGCCAACTCGCAGTTCGCGAGCCACTGCCATTGTCCACCTTGCCATGCATGATGCGTTCTTCGGCGTTGCCGGAGGGCAGACATTGTATCTGGGAGCCGGCTTCCCGGCGTTCGGAGGCGGCTCCGGCAACCAAAAGAAAAGCGCCGCGGTCAGCGGTGCGGCGCACAGCTGCCTGACGTTTCTCTACCCCGACCAGGCGCCCGCATTTGAAAAGGCGGCTGGTGAAATTGTAGCCGAAAACCAGACCGATGGCGAGGCCTTTGAGTATGGCCGCCGTGCCGCCGAGGCGATCATCGCGCTCAGGCGCAATGATGGCGCGGATTCTCCGCCACCGCCGAACCGCTATATGTATAACCACGCCAAACCGCATCATCGCGCCGACCCTCTCAATGCGCGGAATCAGGCCGAACCGCTTGGCGCCTATTGGGGACGTGTAAAGCCGTTTGCGATTCAGTCCACCAAAATGCAGGCCGCGCCCGATGCGATCAGCGGCGCCAAATACAAGAAGGACCATGAGGAGGTGCGCAAAAAAGGCGGAGCAGCTTCGCAACAGTCCACGACCCGCACGCTCGATGAAACCCTCACCGGCCTCTATTGGGCCTATGACGGCGTGAAGGAGCTCGGCACGCCGCCAAGGCTATACAATCAGATCGTGCGGGAAATTGCCGGCAGACGCAACAACAGCTGGGACCAGAATGCCCGGCTGTTCGCGCTGATCAATGTGGCGATGGGAGACGCCGGAATTTATGCCTGGCACTACAAATACAAGTTCGATCTGTGGCGCCCGGTCATCGGCATACGCGAGTTTGACGGCGCCTGCGGCTGGGACGCCAAGTCGAGTTCCTCGCCGCTCGATCCCCTGTGCGATCCGTTCTGGCGCCCGCTCGGCGCGCCGAGCACCAATGACACGGGTCCGGGTGCGCGGCCGTTCACGCCTCCCTTCCCGGCTTATCCGTCGGGGCATGCAACGTTCGGCGCGGCGGTATTCGAGATGGTGCGGCTGTTTTATCACACGCCTCCGATCGCGACATACAAACCCGACGTGGACGACACCATCAAGTTCGAGTTTGTCTCGGGCGAGCTTGACGGCGTGTCGGTCGATAGCGATGGCGCCGTGCGGACGAGGCTGGAACGCGAATACATATCGCTTGGGCAAGCCATGTACGACAATTCCGTCAGCCGCGTATTTCTTGGCGTTCATTGGCGGTTCGACGGAACCAGTGCCCAGACTGCCGGCGACATGCTCAAGAAGTCCAGCGGCGGCACCAACGATCACATCGGTGGCGTACCATTGGGCCGAGATATCGCGCGTGATATTTTCGACAGCCAGCTCAAGCAGACCACATTCTTCATTTCTTGACCAGTTGAGCCCGGCGGCAACGCCGGGCTCCCACTTTACTTTGCGTCCTCCCGCAAGTGCTGGAACAGCTTGTCGGCGCGTGCTGCCAGCAAGGCTTTGCCGTCACGGGTGCTCCAGTCGTAGAGCCCCTTGCCGCTCTTCAAACCGAAGTTGCCGGCCTTCACCAGATCACTAACCACTTGCGGCGGCACTCTGGCTGTTTCGATGTCCGGTAGCAGAAATTCGGCGAACTTGTGCATGATATCGAGGCCGCCAAGCTCGGCACTCTCGATCGGGCCGGTGATCGCATAGCGCCGCCCAAGCGATAGTTTGAACGACTGGTCGATGGCCTCGGCCGAGGCGATGTCATTGGCCCACATCGACCAGGCCTCGCGCAGCAGCGCGAATTGCAAGCGGTTGATGATGAAACCATCGACCTCCTTGTTCATCAGGGCCGGCGTCTGGCCCACCGCCGTCATTACATCGCAGGCCCATTGCACAACTTCGGGCGCCGTCTGTGGACCACCGCAAATCTCGACGATGGGGATCAACTGGGCCGGATAGATGAAGTGCATGGCGACGGCGCGTTGCGGATGTTGCATGGCGCCGGTCATCAGGCTGATCGGCTGGCCGCTGGTCGAGCCAAGCACGATATCGGGCGCGCAGATTTTGTCGAGCTTGCCGAAGATATCGATCTGCAGCTGGCGCACCGCCGGCACGGCTTCGATGACGTGACCGGCGGTTGCCGCATCCTCGATCTTCTCGCTGGTTGATATGCGCGCGAACATCGCTTCAGCTTCGGCCGCCGTCGTAAGTCCACGCTCCACGAAGGCATCGATGTTGCGGCGGATGGCGGCCATGGCCTTGTCGAGGCTGCCGTTATTGCGGCCGATCATCACAACGGATTTTCCGGCCCGCGCAAAAACCTGGGAGATACCCTGCCCCATCAAGCCGTTGCCGACGATCGCCACGGAGGAAATCGAGTTTGCTGGTTTCATCGTTCACTCATAAGTTCTTGTGCCATCGTTGAAGCCTAGTGAACTCGCTACCGCGTTTCAAGAATGGCCGCAATGCCTGCAAGCTTCTTGTTTGCGCCCGGCACTCCGGCTAGAGCCAGCGGCATGGCCCAATCCATTGCATACCAGCGGAACGCGAGCTCAGACTTTCACCTCGGCATCGGATTGGTCGCCGGGGCTGCCTTGATCTGGAGTTTCGGTGGCGCGATCGCGCGTTTCATCGACATCGCCGATCCGTGGACCATCGTCTTGTGGCGGGCGGGCTTTGCATCGGCATTTCTGTTGCTCTTCATGTTGTGGCGCGATGGCCCACGCGGCACCATGGCGCTGTTCCGTAACATGGGGCTGCCGGGGCTCGGCGTTGCCTGCTGTTTTGGCACCGCGTCATCGGCCTTCGTCGTCGCACTGCAGCACACCAGTGTCGCCAACATCCTTCTTATTCAGGCAGCCGCACCCTTGTTTGCCGCCAGCCTCGCCTTTGTGGTGTTTGGCGAGCGGGTCAGCCTGGCGACGTGGATCGCCATTGCGGCAGTCATCGGCGGCATTGCCATCATGGTGTCGTCGTCGATTTCCGGCCAGGTGTCGCCGCTGGGCGATGGCCTGGCGGTGCTCATCGCCGTGTTCTTCTCGATCGCTATCGTCATCACCCGCCATGCGCCGCATGTCCGGATGACGCCCGCCGTCTGTCTCGGCACCAGGATGGCCGCCGTTGCAGCGTCACTGCTGGCCAGCGGCTATGCCGTGAGCCCGTCCAATCTCGGCTGGCTGTTCTTGTTCGGCGCGGTCAATCTCGGTTTTGGACTGGCCGTCTTCGTCACCGGCGTTAGGCTGATACCTGCCGCACTGGCGGCGCTCATCAGCACGCTGGAACCGGTCCTTGGCCCGCTCTGGGTCTGGCTCGCCCATGCCGAGGTGCCGGGCAACCGCACGCTGACTGGCGGGGCCATCGTTTTTGCGGCACTGCTCATTCACATCCTCACCGATTGGCGGCGCAACCGGCAGACCTAGGAGGCACAGCCCATGGATTTCGTGCATTTTCTGTCCAGCCACATGCTGGACCCGGCCATGGGCGGCAGACTGCTCTATCGCAACGTCGTCGCGCAGGCGCTGCATGCAGAGCGGCTGGGCTATTGCGGCGTCGGCATTCCGGAGCATCACCTGGTCAACATCCTGCTGATCCCATCGCCACTGCAGATGGCGGTGAAAATCGCGGCGCATACCATCCACCTCAAGTTGGTGACATCCGTCTGTCAGTTGCCATTGCGCGACATGCGGGTGTTTGCCGGCGAAGTCATCCAGGCCCAGGCGCTGTGCGAGGGCCGGTTGATGCTGGGTGTCGGCAAGGGCGCCTTCGGTTTCGAGACGGGCCGCATCGGTGTTGACATCGCCGGCACCAAGGCGTTGTTCGAGGAAGACCTGAAACTGCTGGAAGCCTTACTGACTCAGGAAGACGTCGTATGGAATTCGCCGCGCTACTCTTTTGAAGCGCTCACCATCATGCCGCGCGCCGAAGACCCGATCCCGCTGATGGCGGCGGTGATGAACCCCATCGGCATCGAGGCCGCAGCCAGGGCCGGCTATCACGTGCAGACCACGCCCCTGGGCGGCAGCCACCAGCAGCTGCTCGATCAGGTGAATGCTTTCGCGCGCGGCAAGGCGGCAGCAGGCCGTCCGCTCGACACGCGCCTCAGCCTGCAGCGCGGCCTGTTTCTCGTCAGCAACGAGAAGGAACGTCAACATATCGCCGAACGCGCCCATACTTATTACAAGAGTTTCGACAATGTCTTTAACGGACCGGGCATCGTCGACAAGGGCATCATCCGGCCGCTGCCACGAACCCAGACAGTGGAGGAACTCGCCGCCAACATCTTGCTGTGCGGGCGCGATGAAATGATCGACCGGCTTGCGGTCTACGCCGAACTTGGCATCGATGAGATGCTCACCACCTCGAACTTCGGCCAGGACGAGCCGATGACCCTCGACATGATGAGCCGCTTCGCCGCAGAGGTGATGCCGCATTTCAGAGGCTTGAGCGTTGCCGCATGAAGACTGCGCCCGGAGATCCCCACCCCAACCCCTCCCCACAGGTGGGAGGGGCTAGACAAGAAGTCATTCCAAAGAGCCCCTCCCCCTTGTGAGGAGGGGTTGGGGTGGCGGTCCGCGAACTCCAATCTAACTTAAGAGGATAACTTATATGCCCATCATCCGCGTTGAAATGCTCAAGGGCCGCAGCCCCGAGCAAAAAAAGAAGATCGCCCGGGAGCTCGTCGACGGTTTCATCCGGGGTGCCGGCGGCGGCAAACCTGAATCCTTCAACATCGTGTTCGTCGATGTCGACAAACAGGACTGGGCGCAAGGCTATGACATGATGAACGAGAAATATCCGGACAAGTAAGATGCCCACACCCATCCGTTCGGCCTACTCGGTTGAAGGCGACGGCGAGCCGCTGTTTCTCATTCATGGCATCGGCGCGTCGCGCACCTCGTTTGCCGGGCTGGTGCCTTATCTCAAGAACGCTTATCGCTGCATCAGCTATGATCTGCGCGGCCATGGCGCGTCGCCAACTCCACCGCCGCCCTACGCGCTCGATGATCTCGTCGAGGATCTTGAAGCGCTGCGCCGCGAACTCGGTATTGCCAAAGCGCATTTCTCCGGGCATTCGCTGGGCGGCATGATCGGCCCGGCCTACGCGCGCAAATACCCTGAGCATGTGCTCACCGTCGGTCTCTTTTCCACCGCCGCCTTCCGCACCGAGGATGACAGTGCCAAAGTGAAAAGCGTCGTCGCGGCGATGCGAACCAAGGGCATCCCACAGGTTCTAGAGACCCTGAAGGACCGCTGGTTCACGCCGGAGTTCGCAGTGCTCAAGCCCGACGTCATCGCAAGGCGCATGCAACAGGTCATCGACACCGGCCCCGACGTCTTCCTGTCGGTCTTCGACATCTATGCCGAAACCGAAATGGCGCCGTGGCTGCATGAGGTGAAACAGCCGTGCCTGGTGCTGACCGGAGAGAATGACGGCGGCTGCAGTCCGCGCCTCAACACGCTGATCGCCGAAGCACTGCCCCGCTCAGAACTGGCGATCCTTCCCGTTCTGCGCCACGCCATCCTGCTGGAGGCGCCGGATAAAGTTGCCCCGCCGGTGCTGGATTTTCTCAGACGGCACAAGAGCTGAACGAACGGCGCGCGAATCGCCCATTGCCAAACCGTTGGTATTTATGTTAACTTTCTTTTAACTTGTTTCCTGCGATCCGGCTTCCGCTGTTGCCGGTCATTCTTTCTGAGCCCGTTAGGAATGGAGAATCCGCATGGCCAACGTTGTCTATTTCCCCGGATTCAACGATCTTCCAAACTGGCCGGGCCGCCTGTTCGAGGGCCAATCAACCACCAGCCTCGGGCCAAAGTCGCAAACCTCGGCGGCGATCAAACACGGTTCCGGACACCCCTTCCAGAACTACACCATTGCCTTTGCCGGAACCGGCTTCACCTATGACGGCGACACCGTGACGGGCGGGAAAATTTCGTCGGTCACGTTGAAGAATGCGGATGGCGATGTCATCCTGAAAATCGAGAACATTTCCGGCAAATCGCTGGCCGCCGACTTCAGCGGCGTGGCCGGCCTCATTCTCGGCATGAAAAATGCCGATGGCGACGACATCGGCCCGCAGGGTTATGCGGCCTGGTGCCAATTGCTGGTGGGTGGCGACACGATCACCGGCACCAATGGTGACGACCGGCAGCAGCTTGTCGGCCTCGACCGCGGCAACGATATTTACAATCTGCTGGGCGGCAATGACCGCGCCGAGGGCGGCATCGGCAACGACAAGTATAATGGCGGCGACGGTTTCGACACGTTGAGTTTCCGCGAGACCACCTACGGCAATGGCGATCCGGCCATTCGCGGCATCGACGTCAATATGGTCACACTCAAGGTCAAGGATTGCTGGGGCGGAACCGACACATTGGTGTCGATCGAAGAATTCGTGGGATCGCGGTTTGCCGACGTCTTCCTGGGGTCCAGCGGGGAAGATCAGTTCGGCGGGTTGGCCGGTGCCGATAAATTCGACGGCGGCGGCAACGCCAACGACAAGGTCGTCTATTATGATGACGTTTGGCAAGGCGGACGGTTCGGTATCGTGGCGGACCTGACGGCCGGCACCATCCGCGATGGCTTCGGAAACACCGACACGGTCAAGAACATCGAGTGGGTGCTGGGCACCCGCTTCAAGGACAGTTTCGTGGGCTCCGCCAACCGCGATGTGTTCATCGGCGATACCGGCGTCGATAGTTATGACGGCAAGGGCAACCCCGCGAACTCCGGCGAAGGCGACCGTATCCAGTTCAACTGGACCTTCTCCAACCAGAACCAGACCGGCATCAAGGTCGATCTATCGAAAGCATCTGGACAGATCATCGATGACGGATACGGCAATACGGAAACCTGCAAGAACATCGAAGGCATCATCGGCAGCAACCAGAACGACAGCATCAAGGGCAACGGTGCCAACAACCTGTTCGCCGGAGCCGATGGCAAGGATACGATGACCGGCGGCGACGGCAAGAACGAATATGTGTGGTGGGATATCAACCACTTCGAGGATGGCGACCTCATCACCGACTTCGACGACGCCACCGGCAAGCTGTCCTTCGACAAAGGGAATTTCGACGGCATGAATGCGGTGCGCATCGAGAACGACTTGTCGCCGGCCTCCAGTCTCGGAACCTTCCTGTTCGACAATGCCACCGACATTCTCTACTGGGATACCAATGGTTCCGGGGCCGGGCAGCGCTTCGCGATCGTCAAGCTCACTGGCGTAAGCTCACTCGATTTGTCGAACTTCGAACTCTACTGAGGTCAGGACGCCCGGCACTCGGCGTAGGCGCGGCGGTAGACGCGGCGCCACTTTTCGCTGGTGCCTGCTCCGGCAACCACCGTGCCGCCGACGCCACCCAGAAGCGCTCCCTTGCCGGCCCCGCTCCTGCCGTCGATGGCGCCACCCAGAATCGCTCCCCCCACGGCGCCAAGGAAAGTGCCGGCCAGCACATCGCCAACATTGGCCCGGCGGCTGGCAACATCCTCGGCATAACGCTTGCAGAACGCCTTGCCCTTGGCCTCGGCGGGGCTTGCGGCCACGGTGGCGATCAGCAGGGACATCAATATGGCAGCGGCGCGCTTCATGAAACGTTGTTCCGGTTACTCGGGAAGATCCAAGCGTAATGTCTCATTATGGCATGATTTGGGACAGAATGCACCACATGCAGCCCAAGTCTGGCAACCCATGTCTTCCGAAGACTCGCGCCGTGGTCTAAGAGTGGCCACAACCGCTTGGGGTGGCGGTACCGGGAGATTCGCTTGAGCACCATCACTGCCGTCAGCCACCACCGCCATGGCTGCGAAGCCATGCGTGACGCTGAAAATCAACTTCAAGATGGACTTGAATGCGATGCCCCATTTGGGTCATGGTTTCATGACGTGCTGTCAGCGTGGAACGGGGCTACATTGGCCCCGAGGGAGGCGGCGGAATGACACTACTGACCAGATTACCGGCGATCGAGACCCCGTCACTCGTCTTGCGCGAGATCGAGCCGCGCGACGCGCAGGCCTTCTGCGGCTTCATGATGCAGGAGAGCTACCAGCGCCACATCGCCATGCGGCTGGCCAGCGAGGCGGAGGTCAAGGCCTTCGTCAACCGCTCGGTGGCAAGGCAAGGCGACGAGCGCCGCAATGTCTTCCATCTGGCGGCCGAAGAGAAGATGAGCGGCGAGGCGGTGGGCGACGGCTTCATCA
>JANPCS010000364.1:0-6107 GCA_031431065.1 Hyphomicrobiales bacterium
ACGTTGAAGCTCCAAGCCATTCCGGAAGCAATTTCGGCCGGGGTTTGCGCATTCCCTTCCGTCCAGGCTGCCTGCGATGCCGCAATCTCCGTGATCCAGTCCGGCATACCTATTGCTCGCGTCGAACTGGTCGACGAGGTCAAGATCAAGGCTTTCAACATTTACTCAAAGCTCAACATGCCCGAATTGCCGACGCTTTTCGTTGAGTTTCATGGGTCCGAGGCTGGCGTTGCCGAACAAGCGGAGCGCTGCGGCGAAGTTTCGCGCGAGCATGGCGGCAGTGATTTCCGATGGTCTGCAAACCAGGAGGAACGGAACCGTCTGTGGCAGGCAAGACACGACGGGTTCTGGGCAAACGCAGCCCTTCGACCGGGCGCGCGAACCGTTGTGACCGATGTTTGTGTGCCGCTTTCGCGACTTGCAGAATGTGTGACGGAAACAAAGCGGGACATTGAAGCCAGCAATCTGGTCGCGCCCATCGTCGGCCACGTCGGCGATGGCAACTTTCATGCCTCTGTCCTGGTCATGATGGATGATGCCGAGGAGGTCACGCGTGCCAAGGCGTTCATCGAACGCGTGGCAGAACGCGCACTTGCCATGGAGGGCACCTGTACCGGTGAACACGGCATCGGCCAGGGAAAGAAACACCTCCTTGAGGCTGAGCATGGCAGCTGCGCCGTTGACGCTATGCGTTCAATCAAGAACGCGCTGGATCCGGACGGAATCATGAATCCTGGGAAGATCGTATAGGCGAGAGATTGAACTACACTTCAGCTTTGGGTCAGTCGCGTCGATTTGGCAGCTTCTGCCGTATGACCGGTCATTGGGCCAATCCAGACATGGCGGTTTGCCCTTGAAGGTGTCGGCCCGGACATTATTCAAGCGCCGAAACTGGAGCCGCGAATCATGCGCTGTGAACTCAGTGACCATGAGTGGGCCGTCATCAAGCCGATGCTTCCGAACAAGCTACGCGGGTTGCCGCGTGTGAACGACCGGCGGGTCCTCAACGGCATCTTCTGGGTCCTGCGATCAGGTGCCCCTTGGCGTGATCTGCCGGAATGCTTCGGACCTCCACGACCTGCTACAGCTGGTTTGTCCGTTGGCGACGGGCAGTCGTTTGGGGCCGGATCATGGAAGCCCTCGCAGCCGCTCACGATGCGGCCGTGCAGATGATCGATACATCCGTCGTGCGCGCGCACCAGCACGGAGCCAGTATTGCCGGGAACAGAGATCAACATCTAGGTCTGTCGCGTCGCGGACTGACCAGCAAGGTGCACGCGGTCGTGGACACCAATGGTCTGCCGGTGCGCCTTGGCCTGTCGCCGGGTGAGGCTCATGACAACAGGCTCTGTCCCATACTTTTGGCTGGATTGCTTCCAAAGATGATGGTGCTTGCAGACCGTGGCTATGATGCCGACTGGATCAGGGCGCTCGTCAACGAGCAGGGTGCATGGGCCAACATCCCGCCCAAACGCATTCGCAGGGACCTCATCTGCTTCAGCCCTTACCTCTATCGGTCGCGCAACCTTGTCGAGCGTTTCTTCAACAAGATCAAGCAATGCCAGCGGATCGCTACCCGCTATGACAAGCTCGCAGCAAACTACCTTGATTTCATCAAGCTGGCCTCAGTCCGCGTTTAGCGACGCGCTTATGAGTCCACACCCTAATGATGCGGTCGCTCGCGCGGCAAATAGCTCTTGCGGCGCGCGTCGAAGCGCTCGAAGTAATCGCGCACTTGCGGATGGCGCACCGGTTCGCCGCTGTCGTCGATCAGCAGGTTCTGTTCCGAGACATAGGCGACATATTCGGTTTCGTCGTTCTCGGCCAGCAGGTGATAGAACGGCTGCTCCTTGCGCGGGCGAATCTCTTCAGGGATCGAGTTCCACCATTCCTCGGTGTTGTTGAACACCGGGTCGACATCGAAGATCACGCCACGGAACGAAAACAGCCGGTGGCGCACCACCTGACCGATTCCGAATTTTGCTGTATTGGCGCTTCCCATAAGTATTGATTGCCAAGCCTTGGCGCCAAAGGCAAGAGGCTGGATCGTCCCAGGGTTGAAGCATCGTGTCATGACTGAAATTCTCAATCTCGCCATGCCGTTCTTCGGGCTCGTGGCCTTGGGCGTCATTTCGGCGCGGCGCTGGCGGGCGGGTGAGGAGGGGCTGGCCTGGCTCAACATCTTTCTGGTCTATTTCGCGCTCCCAGCCTTGATCTTCCTGACGGTTGCCAAGTCGCCCTTCGAGCAATTGCTCAACTGGCCCTTCGTCGCCACCACCACGTCGGTCACCATTCTGGCGTTCTTGGCTGTGGTCACCGCGTCGCGCTGGCTCCTCGCCACGCCCTTGAAGACCGCCGCGCTGCAAGGCACCTCCGGCAGTTATGGCAATGTCGGCTACATGGGCCTGCCGCTGGCGGTCGCCTTCTTCGGGCCCGAGGCGGCGGTTCCGGCGGCCTTGGTGTTCTGTTTCGATTGCGCCACGCAATTCATCATCACCGCGTTTCTCGCCACTCTCGCCCACGAGCGCAACGAGGAGGCCCACTGGGGCCAGGTGGGCTTTCGCATCGCCAAACAGGTTTTCACCCATCCCTTCATCATCGCCACGGCCATAGGTGTCGTTGCCTCGGCGATGGCTTTCGAACCGCCGGGCGCTCTTGCCACGATCCTCGACATGTTGATGCGCGTCGCGGGACCGACAGCGCTCTTCGCGCTCGGCGTCACCGTCGGCATGCGGAAGTTCGAAGGCTTCAAGCCGGATCTGGCACTCGTGGTCAGCATGAAGGTGATCCTGCAACCCATCCTCGCGCTGCTGATCGTCAGCCAGATCCCCGGGTTGCCACCACTGTGGCTGCATGTGGCGGTGATGATGGCGGCACTGCCCACGGCGTCCAACGCCTTCATCCTCGCCAGCCAGTACAAAACTTACATCGAAGGCGCCTCAACGGCGGTGATCGTCACCACCATTGCCTCGGCACTGACCATCCCGCTGTTGATCTATGCGATCAACGCCGGCCTGCTGCCCTGATCTTTCCGCATGCCGCGTGGCAGGTTGCTCGAGGCCGCCAGCCCATATTGCATGACAGCGCGGCGGATCGGCCCGAACTGCGCCAGCATGTGCAGCCCCAGGGCGCGGCCGCCTTCAAGCGCCACAAAACCTGAGAGCAGCGAGCGGTTCATCAGGTCGATCACCTGCTGGCGCGGCTGCACATCGCGCCGCCGCAGCATATCGTATTTAGCGATGATCGAGGCCGCACCGGGATCATCCTCGCCGAGCATCAGGTCGGCGGCCTGCGCCGCATCGCGCAGCGACAGGTTGAGACCCTGCGCGCCGATGGGCGGCACCACATGGCCAGCTTCGCCCACCAGCATGATGCGGTGCTTCGCGAAATCCCGCGCCACCAGCCCCTGCATCGGAAACAGCTTGCGGACCCCGATGTTCGAAACCAGGCCCAACTCGCCATGCGTCGAGATCTGGATTTCGGTTGCCAGCTCGGCATCCGAAAGCGCCATCAATTCGGCGGCCCGCGCCGGCCGCTCCATCCAAACAAGACTCGAGCGGTTACCGGGCATCGGCACCGTGGTGAAGGGCCCGGCACCCCTGTGATATTCCGTCGAGATGCCGTCATGCGGGCCAGTGTGTTCAAAGCTCGTGGCAAGTGCCGCCTGATCGTAAGTCCACTTGTTGGTGCCGATGCCGGCCGCCTCGCGCAGTATGGAGCCGCGGCCATCAGCGGCAATCGCCGCCCGCGCCGTGATACGCTGGCCACTGGCGGTGGTCACGCTAACATGATCCGTATGCGTTGCCACTGACGCCACATCGGCCCCCGTCAACGCGACACCCAGTTCCTCAGCCCGCGCCAAGAGCCCCGGGATGAGCAGGCCCAGCGGGAAATTCCACCCGAACACATCCTCGCCCAGCTCGGCGGGATCGAAAGTGATCGCCGGCGCCTTGAACATCGAGCCGGTGTCATCGACCAGCCGCAGCTTGCGCAAGGCTTGCGTCGCGGCTTGTAACTTCCCCGGCCACACGCCGAGATGCCTCAGCAGCCGGATCGACGGCTGCATCAACGCAACGGTGCGCGGATCGCTCGCATCGCCTGGGCGCCGCGCCACCAGCACCACGCGCCGCCCATCGAGCGCCAACAGGCAAGCGGCGGTCAAGCCCGCCGGGCCGGCGCCCGCGACAATCACATCATGGTCGGTCATCGACTATTTCGCCTGCAGCGCCGTCTTAACCATGCTGGGCCGCGCCGCAAACTCCGCATGGAAAGCCGCAAGCTTCGGCCGCCCGTTGCGCCAGCCAAGTTCGCCAAGCCGGAAGTCGATGTAGCCAAGCGTCACCGCGACAGCGATCGATCCGGCATTGGTGTCCGCCAGCACCGCCTGCCAGTTGTTTTCGAGATCGTCCAACGTGGCGCTGAGCCTTGTCACCGTGCGCTCCATCCACTCCTGCCATTGCAGGCCCTTGGGCCTGATGCCGATTTCATAGCGGTAGGCGACAGCGGCATCGGGCCCAGGGCCTGCAGCGTCAGCACCTTGAAGCGCTTGACGCCATCATTGGGAATGAGCGTCGAGTTACCCGCCACATGGCAGAGATATTCGATGATGACCCGGCTGTCATGGATGCCGTGGCCATGATCGGTCTCGAGGATCGGAATCTTGCCGATGGGCGACAGCGCGGCCAACTTTTGATTGACCTCGGTCGGCTTCACCGCTTCGACGATATGCAGAACCTTGTCGCCAAGCCCCACCTCATGCGCCGTGACAACCGTCATGCGAACAAAGGGAGAGATCAGATCGCCATAGATTTTCATGTGGTGATGTCCTTGTGCGGGCGTGAGATGGCGCGAGATTAGGCCATCTCGGCAGCCGATCCAAGCCTTTGAAATTCTCGCGGAACCTGCGCCTTTGGCCGGACGCGCGTTTGTATGTTGCGTCATGGAGAAAATCGGCCTCAAATCGCTCAAGAATCGCGATTCCCGATTGGTGCGTAGTCGCGGCCGCGGAAAAAACCCTATGCCAAGACTCCGCAGCGCCCGGAAATCCATGTGCTGGCTTTCGGCACTCGGCCTTGCCATGGGCCTGATGGTGCCGACGGCGGCCGCCGCCATCCGGATCGAACAGGCGCTGATCGATGGTGGCGATCTCGACGTCACCGGCAGTGCCGATCCGGGGAGCACGGTGATCCTCGACGGCCGCTTTGAACTCACTGTGGATGGGTCCGGCCGCTTTGCTTTCAAGCTCGTCTACCGGCCGGAAACCTGCATTGTCGAGTTGACCTCGCCATCGCAACCGGCGGTGGGCGCGGTCATTGCCTATTGCGGCCCCAGCGGCGTCATCCCTACCGGGCCGTGGAGCAACGCAAAAATCTATGAGACTGACGAACTTGTCACCTACGACGGCTCGACCTGGCGGGCACTCAAGAGCGTGCCGGAGAACCGCGTCCCCGGCTCATCTGCGAGCGCGGCATTCTGGGAGCGCTTCGCGTCGCGCGGCGCCCAGGGCCCCCGCGGATCCAAGGGCGATACCGGCGATCAAGGTCCCAGGGGTGTGGCCGGCCTGCCCGGCGCAAAGGGCGATCCCGGCCAAGATGCTTCGGGAGCGCTGGCGCGATTCCAGGCGCATATCCTTCCCGGCGCGCCGATCATGCCGGGGCAGGGCAATGCGCCTTCGATGTATGCCGCCTGCATGTCGCTTGACCGATGGGGCTATTTGCCGTGCCGCGCCACGAAAGTGGATGCCGAGGGCAAGGACAGCACATCCAACGGTGTCGGAACCGAACCGGCGGACATCTACTTCGGGCCAACCCCTCCCAACGGATTGACAGTCGCCAATCTTCAGGTGCTCTGGGAAGCCGCCGACGATAATCCGGTGATGTATTCTCCGGAGGGCCTGATCTTCGAAATCATCAGGTCGGACGATCTCTCGGTGCTCCTGTCCTGCACCAGCATCATCAAGGACCCGGACAGCCCCCACGGCGTCCACACCTGTCAGAACACCGCCTCGGCCAAAGTGCCTGGCGGCATATTTCTGGCGGTCCGCGTGAAGTACCCGCTGTGGTATGACCGCAACGTGAAAGTCGATTTCCACGCCAGGGCGAGCTTCC
>JANPCS010000365.1:0-1515 GCA_031431065.1 Hyphomicrobiales bacterium
GGTCTCGGATTTTTTCGACACGCCCGACGACATCGCCCAAGCCATCACGCCGATGGCCTCGGCTGGAATCCATGGCCATCTCTTACAGGTGGTCGATGTGGCAGAAGAAACGCTCCCCTATGCCGGCCGCGTCGAGTTTCAGGAAATGGCTGGGCCGCTGAAATTCCTCTCGTCCAAGACCGAAACGCTGCGCGGCGCCTATGCCGAACGTCTGGCGGCGCATCGTGACGCGTTGCGCGATCTCTGCCGCCGCATTGGCTGGACCTTCACCATCCACCGCACCGGCCAGCCGCCAACCCACCTGCTGATGATGCTGCATGCGCTGATTTCGGGAGATCTCAGGCGATGAATTTCGTGTCCGCCCTGAACTTCACCACCCCCATGGCGCTTGCCGCACTCGCCCTGCTGCCGATCATCTGGTGGCTGCTGCGTTCGACGCCGCCCAAGCCTGAAACCGTCAAGTTCCCGCCGATCCGCCTGCTGCTCGATCTGATCAACCGCGAGGAACAGCCCGACAAGACGCCGTGGTGGCTGCTGCTGTTGCGCCTGGCACTCGCCGCCCTTCTCATCATTGCCGTCGCCCACCCGCTCTACGCGCCGGGCCGGGTTGCGGCGATTGCTCCCACGCCCATGTTACTGGTTCTCGATGACAGCTGGGCTGCCGCCAAGGACTGGACAAAACGTCAGGAAATCATCGCCGAAATTCTCGATGGCGCGCAGCGTGTGGGCGCCCCCGTGACGCTGGCGGCTTCAACCCCGCAAGCCCGCCCACAGAGTCTCGAGCCCGCCGATGCCGCATCGATCAAGACCAGAACCGCAGCACTCCAACCGCGCGCCCTCGACCCCGACCGCGCCGGAATCTTGGCAAGCCTGCAGCAGAAATATTCCGGCGCGGCGGCGTTGCGCGTCATCTGGCTGAGCGACGGCATCGATGACGGCAAGGCCTTGGACTTCGGCAGAGGCCTGCTGACGCTCGCCAATGGCAAGGCATCGGTGGAAGCGATTGTTCCGGAAGCTGCAAGCCTCGCCGTGGCGCTGACGGCTCCAGGCTTCGACGGCGGCCGCATCAAAGTGACGGCGCTCCGCGCTGCCACATCGGCTGAGCATAAGCTGCGGGTCATCGCCAGGGCCGGCAATGGCCGCCCGCTCGGCGAAACCGAGTTGAAATTCGCCGCCAATATTGCACGCGCCGAAGGTACCATCGAACTCCCCATCGAATTGCGCAATGAAGTCGGCCGCATCGCCATCGCCGATGAACGCAACGCGGCGGCGAACTTCCTGATGGACGACCGCTGGCGGCGCAAGACCGTCGCCCTGCAATCGGGCACTTCGAGCGAAGCCGCCCAACCCCTGCTCTCGCCGCTCTATTATGTGTCGCGCGCCCTTGAGCCCTTTGGCGAAATGTCGGAACCGGCCGACACCGCCAGTCTCAAGAGCCTGCTCGATCAGGGCCTCTCGATGTTGGTGCTGGCAGACATCGGCGTGCTGCCACAAGAACAGCAGGACATCGTCGGG
>JANPCS010000366.1:0-10506 GCA_031431065.1 Hyphomicrobiales bacterium
CGACCAGCGTGCCGTTCGAGGCATAAACGCCGCGTTCGAGATACAAGTTATCCTCAAGCCCGACGCGCACATGGCCGCCCAGCAGCACGGCCTGCGCCACGGCGGGGAATTCGTTGCGGCCAATGCCGAAGGCCGCCCAGACAGCACCCGCCGGCAATTGCGACTTCTGATACGCCATGGTCTCGGAATCGTAAGGCGCGCCCCACGGAATGCCGAGGCAGAGCTGGAACAGCGGCGGATCCTGGATCAAGCCTTCCAGGTACAGCTGCTTGGCAAACCACAAGTTGCCTGAATCGAATATCTCCATCTCGGGCTTCACACCCTAGGACATGATGAGCTTCGCCTGTTCGCGCAGTTGGGCGGGCGTCTGGATGACGATGGTGTTGCCGTCGCCGAAATTCAGCGTGCCGCAATCCAGCGTGCAGAGTTCGGGCTTGAGCGCCTTGATGTGAACGAGGCGTTCTTCCGGCCCGACGCAATCGGTGCCCGGCCCGAAGTCAAGCGGCCTCGCACCCGAACCCACTTCAACGTCGCCACCCATGCCGGCGGTTAGATTGATGATGACGTCTTTGTTCTTGGCGCGGATGCGATCCATCACCTCGCCATAATATTCGACCTTGCGCGAGCCCTTGCCGGTCGAGGGTTCGCGCACGTGGCAATGGACGACGGCGGCGCCGGCACTGGCCGCTTCCAGCGCCGAATTGGCGATCTGTTCGGGGGTGACGGGAATGGCCGGGTGCTTGCCGGCGGTATCGCCAGCCCCGGTGACGGCGCAGGTGATGATGACTTTGGGCTGCATCGAATCCTCCTGATGATGGCCGACGAGGCTAGTCACGGCGGCATATTAGCGTTTGACTTTTTCCGCCATCTATTTCGCTTTTTCCGCCATGCAGACCCGTGATGCCGCGTTCCTTCCTGAGCCGGCGTATTCGCTGATCGCCCTGGCCTGCGGCTTCTCCTCGCTGCCGCCGTTCTCGCGCAGCTTCCGGGCAAGATATGGCAAGCCGCTGTCGGCGCTGCGGGCCTCTTGATGCAACGGACAGGCAGCGGCTTGACCTGCAACACGATTGATGCAAGTTCATTCCGGCCGTGAGCACATGATGAAAACCGAACGAAACGCTCTACTTGACGGATGGCGGGGGTTGAGTGTGCTCTCGGTCGTCGCCCTGCATCTGTTTTTTTATCGTTGGCCGCGCGGCTTCGAATCGCTGGGTGGCCTGGCTGCGGAAGGCCAATGGGCCCGTTTATTCTATCAGGCGTCATTGCGACCCCTTCAGGAAGCCGGAGCGCTTGGGGTTCCGGTGTTTTTCCTCATCAGCGGCTACATCATCACCACGCTGCTGCTGCGCGAGGAGACACGGCGCGGGGAGGTGAGCATCGCGGCTTTCTATGTCCGGCGCAGTTTTCGCATCGTCCCGGCACTGGCCATCTTTCTGCTGGCCGTGCTCCTGCTCGATGGCCTACAGGTATTGGAGTCGGACCCCCTGTCGCATGCCGCATCGGCGGTGTTTGCGTGCAATATCTGGCAGTGCGACTGGTGGCATGCCCATTTGTGGAGCCTGGCCGTCGAGGAGCAATTCTATCTCGCCTGGCCGGTGCTGTTCCTGGTGTTCGCGAGGCGGCGGATGGAACTGGCCGTGGCGTTTGTGGTGGCGTTCTTCTTGTTGTCCTTCGCGTTCGAAGTCTACCGCTCGTTCCTCCATATCTCGCTTGGCGTTTTGTTTGCCATCGACCGCGAAGATGGCCACAGGCTGAAACTTCCGGCCGCCGCCGCCTGGGTCTGTGGCGTTATCCTGATATCGGGATCCTTCGTCCCGGGAACCGCGATGTTGAGTGGCGGGCTGGCGGCGGCTAAGCCGTTCTTGCTGGCCGGCCTGTTCTTCGCGTCATTCGAATCCCGGGTGATGCGTGCGCTGCTGGCATTTCCGCCCGTGGTGGCGATTGGACGGGCGTCATATGGTCTTTACCTGTGGCAGCAGCTGTTCACCGCACCCCCGGGAAAGCAGCTGATGTTCTCAGGTGACTGGCAGTTGCTGTTGTTGCCGCTGATTGTCTTCCTGCTTTATCGCTGCGTCGAGCTGCCGTTGATCGGCGTTGGCCGGAAGATTTCGGATCGGCTGCAAAGCGTGCCACGGAAGGCAATGGCCACGGAGTAAGTCAAGGTTGCGGCAACCCCGATGTTTTGCGAGTGTATATATATTGGCTGGAATCGAGGATAACGCATAATCTTATGATCGCCGTTGCGACATTGCTGACATTGGCGCTCAACAACAACCCGCCAAGCCCTGAGAACTGGTGCCAGGTCGGCCAGGCGGTGATGATCCCGGACGGCCGCGAAGGCCCGGTCACCTCCGTCAACGGCGACATCTGCCGCGTGCTGGTCTATGGCGAAGCCTATGTCTCGCTGTGGGCCTATTATCTCATCGACCCGGCCTATCCGCGCTATGGCAGGTAGTCGGGACCCTGCTTCCCTGATTGATGATAGGAGTTTGCTATGAACCTGATCAGAGTATTTGTTGGCTCGCTCATTCTGCTTCTGTCAGCCGTTTCCACGCACGCCGCCAACCGGCCGTTTCCGTTTCATACGGCCTACACCGCAGGCGTCATCAAGCCTGACCATGTGACTCAGTCGCGGATGGATAACGCCGTGCGCCAGCATTATGCGGCGTGGAAGGCGAAGTACCTGCGCAACCTGGGCGGCGAATACTGGGTGAAGTACATCGCCAGCAACACCACCGTCTCCGAGGCGCATGGCTACGGGATGGTGCTCACCGCCTACATGGGCGACCGGGCGATTTTCGATTCGATGCTGCGCTATTTCAAGGCGCATCCGAGCAAGTTGACGGCCAACCTGATGGCGTGGAAGCAGACGCTGAAGAACGGCAGGATGGTCAATATCGAGGGCGGCGATTCGGCCACCGATGGCGATCTCGATATCGCCTATGCGCTGCTGCTGGCGGACAAGCAGTGGGGCTCATCGGGCGTCATTGACTACAAGGCGGAAGCCCTGGCGGTTCTCCGCGCTGTGCTGAAGGCCGAGGTCAACAGCGCCACCCTGACACTCAAACTCGGCGACTGGGCGTCGGGAGCGGACGCAAATCTCACGCGGCCCTCGGATTTCATGACCGGCCACCTGCCGGCCTTCGCGCGCGCCGATGCGGCAAACAGGGATACCTGGCTGGCGATACATGCGAAGATCGCTGACATCGTCAATTTCCAGTTCGCCAATGGCAGCGCCAAGACCGGGTTGATGCCGGATTTCATGCAAAAGCAGGGCGCGGATTTCATTCCCGCCGTGGGCAAGGTGCTGGAGACGCGCCATGACGGCGATTATTCCTACAATGCCTGCCGCACCCCGTGGCGCCTGGCGATCTCGCACATCGTCGAGGGCAACAGTCAAATGCTGGCGCCGCTGCGCAGACAGGCGGCCTGGATCAAGGCCATCACGTCGGGCGATCCGTCGCGCATCAAGGCCGGCTACTATGTGGCGAACGGCGTCAACGGCAGGCCATTCGTCAACTATTCCGATCTGCCCTTCACCGCGCCTTTCGCCGTGGTGGCGATGCTGGGCGGAACAAAGGGTCAGGGCTTCCTCAACAAGCTATGGGATTCGATCACCGGCGGCGATTTCGGCATGACCACGGACTATTACGGCGACTCGATCCGCCTTCAGGTGCTGCTGACGGTTTCCGGAAACTGGTGGAGTCCCTAGAAACGTATCAACAATAATGACATCATTTCAACCTCTTACCCACTCATCTGCCACTGCTTTATGAACTCCATGGGCCACAGCAGCATGATGATGTTGAGGGTCAGGTTGTCGCGAATGAACGCTCCCGCCAGCAGTTCCATGCCCAGGGCCAGGGCCACCGTCAGCCACACCGGAAGGCGCGCGGCGAGCAGAAACCCCAGGATCATCGCCAGCAGGTCGCCGAAGGAGTTCACCAGGCTGTCGCCATAGTAATCGAGCGAAATTGTCTGGGCGCGATAGCGCTCGATGATGAAACTGGAATTCTCGAAAATCTCCCAGGCGCCCTCGATGGCCACCGCCAGCGCCAGCCGGCTGCCGAGGCTCCACCCCCGCAAAATCAGCCACAACACGCCACAGAACAGAAAGCCGTGGATGACATGGCTCAAGGTGTACCAGTCGGTCAGGTGCTGGGAGGTTTCGCTGTGATTGTTGAGTCCAAACCAGAGTTTCACGGTGCCGCAGGTGCAGATCGGCACGCGGCCCATGAGCCACAGGCCGAGCAGGACAAGGATCAACAGGCCGAGGGTGAGGGCGGCGCCATGGCGGGTGAAACTTGCGGATTGGGGCATGAATCGAACATGCCACAGGCCTGATGGGCAGTCCATTTCTCGCCTTTAACCGCCACTTAATCCGTCTGCGGGCAATGTCGGGTTGAAGCGAAAACCTTTCTGCCGGTCCGGTATCCGATGTCATCTGTGGAAGTTGCGAAGCGAAACGATCTGCTGATGATACGTCCCAGGACGGCGCTTGCCGTCTTCGCGGCGACGCTGTTCTGCAGCGCGCTTCTGATGTTCCTCATCCAGCCGATGTTCGCCAAAATGGCCTTGCCGCGGCTGGGCGGAACGGCCGCCGTCTGGTCGCTGGCGCTGGTGTTTTTCCAGGGCGTATTGCTGCTTGGCTATGCCTACGCGCATGTGCTGGTGAAGGCCTGCAGCCTCACGACGGGGGCCGCCATCCATGGCCTGGTCATGGCGGCGGCGATTGCCAGCCTGCCGATTACGATTTCGGCGCAATGGGATATTCCGCCGGAGCAGGGCGAGGCGCTGTGGCTCATCGGGCTTTATGCAGCCTCCGTCGGTCTGCCGTTCTTTGCCATTTCGGCCAACGCGCCACTGCTGCAAGCGTGGTTCTCGCGGGCCGGCCATGCCCAGTCGCATGATCCGTATTTCCTCTATGGCGCCAGCAATGCCGGAAGCTTTGCCGCACTACTGGCCTATCCGCTGATCGTCGAGCCGTTCCTCGGGCTCGTTCCGCAAACCCGGTTGTGGGGAGTGGGCTTTATCCTGCTCGCCGCCCTGGTTGGCGTCTGCGGTTTCATTGCCGCCGCCCGCCCCGCGGAAGCCGAGACTCAAAGCGTTGATGCGCCGGACACCCAAGTCACCTGGCGGCAACGGCTGCTGTGGGTGACGCTGTCGTTTGTACCGTCGGGGCTGCTTGTGGGAACCACGGCGCATATCGCGACCGATCTGGTTTCCGCACCCTTCATGTGGGTGTTGCCGCTGGCCATCTATCTCCTGACCTTCGTCATCACCTTCCAGTCGAAGCCGTGGATCAGCCACCGTTTCGTCATGGGCCGCCTCGGCATCCTGGTGGCGCCGCTCTGCCTGTTTGTGCTGTCGCCCGCTACGCAACTTGGGTTGGTGCCGGTGCATCTGCTCGTGGTGTTCGCGTTGATGATGGCGTGCCATGGCGAGTTGGTGGCTTTGCGCCCGGCGGCCGGCAAGTTGACCGAGTTCTATCTGCTGATGTCGCTGGGCGGCGTGCTTGGCGGCGTGTTCGCCAGCTTGGCAGCTCCCAATATTTTCGACAGCGTCATCGAATATCCGCTGCTGATGATCATGGGCTTCGCTGCCGCCGGGCTGATCCGCGGCAGGGCGGCATTCACGCTCAAGTTCTGGGCCGTCCTGGTTCTGGTGCCAGCCGCGTTGAGCGTGTTGATCCTGATGCGTGGCATCGGGGTTGAAGCCTTGCACCTCGTTATTCTGGCCTGGCTGCTGATGTCGCTGGCCCTGCTGCTGATGACGGCCGGCGAGCCCCTTGCCCAGGCGGCGGTTCTGGTCTCCGTCGTGCTGATCTATCAGACGGTCAGCAAGGTTCCGGCACCGATCGAACAATCGCGCAGTTTCTATGGCGTGCTGTCGGTCTTGCCGTCTGCGGAAGGCCGTATCCACGTGCTCGCCCACGGAACGACCAAACATGGTTCGCAGGTGATGAAGGACGCCAACGGCCTGCGCCTCACCAGCAATCCCGAACCGCAATCCTATTATTATGCCAAGGGTCCGTTCGGTTCGCTGATCGGGCACCTGCGCGAAAATGGTAACAAACTTGAAAATGTCGCCATCGTCGGGCTCGGCACCGGCTCGATGCTGTGCCATGCCTTGCCTGGCGAAAACTGGTCGTTCTACGAGATCGATCCGGAAGTGGTGCGCATCGCCAGGGATCCGCAGTTCTTTACATTCCTGCGCGATTGCGGGCCGTCGCGCATCGTCATGGGCGATGGCCGCCTCAAGTTGCAGCAGGAGCCGCAAGCCAAGTTCGACCTCATCGTGCTCGATGCCTTCTCGTCGGATTCGGTACCAGCACATCTGATGACGGTCGAAGCGCTCGATGGTTACCTGTCGCGGCTGGCGCCCGATGGCATGATCGTCTTCCACATCTCAAACCGCTTCATGGAATTGGCCAGTGTCATCGAGGGCGCAGCGCGCGCCCGGGGGCTGACCGCTTACTATAACTCGCTCGATCTCAAGTACTGGAACCCCGACGCCGCCAAGCTCGACCTGCGGCCGCATCTCGCTGTGGTGGCGCATTCGCCCGAGGCCTTGCGCGGGCTGACAAACGATCCCGCCTGGCAGCGTGCCGGCGCGCAAGACGTTTCGCCGGCCTGGACCGACGACTATTCCAATTTCGTCGGCGCCATCTGGCGAAAATACGCCGGCAATAGCCGCTGAGCATCAGCGGGTTTGTCAGGTGTTTCGCAGGTTCTTCAACCCCGCATAGAGGTCGCAATACCGCGCAAACCGATGAACATGCCGCGCGGTCTCTTTGGCTTGCGGCTCGAACTCGCGATCGAACACCACGAAAGACTTGGCGGCTTCGGCAATTGATCGAAACATCCCGCAGCCGACGCCGGCCATCAGCGCCGCACCCAAGACGCCAGCGTCGCGCGAAGCGGTGCGCCGGAGGGGGCGCCCCAGCACGTCGGCGCGGATCTGGCACCACAGATCGGAACGCGATCCGCCACCCGAATGATTGAGCAGTGGAGGCCGTAACGCGGCGGATGCTTCAAGCGTCTCCAGCAGCCAGCGCGCCGAATAGGCCACACCTTCGAACACTGCCCGCGCCACTTCCTGAGGCCCCATGGCCGATGACAGCAACGACAATGAGCCGCGCGAAGCCACATCCCAAACGGGAGCGCGTTCGCCTTCGAGATGCGGCAGAAACAGGGGCAGGGGCTTTGCCACATCAGACTCTGCGGCGAGCGCTGACAGCTCATTTGCGTTCCGTCCCAGAAGCCGCGACAGCCACTCGATCGAGGCGCCGCCGGCTTGCGTCGGCCCGGCGTGCAAGACGATCCCCTGGCATTTCGGAAAGGCGATGACGCCCGGCGTCGGCACTCTCTTCTCCGAGACAATGCCCAGGATCTCGCTGGTGCCGCTGAGATAGACGGCCTCGCCCTCAAGGCTCACGCCCGCCCCAAGCATGCCTGCCCAGGCATCCATGGCACCGGTCACCACCGGCGCTCCGGCGCAGGGCAGACCCCGCCGCACAGTGCCGATGATTTCGGTGAAGCCACGCAGCGGCGGCAGGCGCTCCGCTGCCCCCGGCACCAACGCCAACAGTTGCGGCACCAACTGCAGCTGGCTATCGACAATCCCGAAAGCGGTCATCGGGTCGGTCGCAATCTTGCCCGTCATCCTGAACAGGCAATAATCCTTGGGCGCCATCACCCAGCGCGTCTTGCGCCACACTTCCGTCTCATGTTCCGCCACATGGGCCAGGCGCGCCAGCACATGGCTGGCATCAATCGGCAATGGCGCTCCCCACCATGCCAGCTTGCTGTCTAACGATACCAGCGCATCGAGTCTCGCCGCCACGGCGGCACAGCGGCCATCCTGCCATGTCATGGCGGGCCTCAACGCCTCGCCGCCGGCGTCGACAAACACATGGGTGTTGACCTGCGATGTCAGCCCCACGCAATGCACGGCTCCTTCCGGCAATCCGGCGCCAAACTCAGCCATGGCCATCTCAACCAGCGCCCACCAATCAGATGCCTGCTGTTCCACATGGCCGGGGGCTGGCCGTGATGTGCCATAAGGCTGGCCAAAGCCCTTCAGGGCGCGGCCACGCGCGTCAAACAACGCGGCCTTCACCGCGGTTGTCCCCACATCAATCCCGATCAGCATCACTTGACTTGTCCCGTGCCGCACTTGAATGTGCCGCAATTCTGTAAATCAAGCAAAGCCTGCATCAGCCGGGCCTGGGAGGAAAATCATGACCATCACACGCCGGATCATTCTGGGCCTGACCGCCGCATCGGCCTTGGCGCTGTCGATTGGTCATGCGGCGGCGGCGGGTGAAAAGGTCGCCGTCATCACGCCCTATCTCGCCCAGCCCGGCACGCAGTTCTATGTCGAAGCCTTCCAGGAAAAAGCCAAGGCGGCGGGCTGGGAGGTGAACGTCGTCGATACCAAGGGCGATGTCGCCGCCGCCATCGGGCGCATTGAGGACGCCGCCAACCAGAAGGTGGCAGCGATCGTCATCAACGTTGATCCCTCACAAGTGGCAGCAGGCCTCGAAGCCGCCAAGGCGGCGGGCGTGCCGGTGTTCGGCATGGACGCCGGCGCCTCGCCGCTGCTCGTCACCAATGTCACCAGCAATGGTTACGCCATGGCCGCCGACACCGCCGCCTATGTGACCAACCGCCTCAACGGCAAGGGCACTGTCGTGATGTTCGTCTTCGATGCCTTTCCGCCGGTGCAGCAGCGTGGCGTCATCGCCGACACGATCTTCAAGAACAACCCGGACATCAAGGTGCTCGACCGCGTGACGCCCGACGTTCAGGACGGCGGCATCGCCGACAGCCGCGCCAAGATGGAAGCGATCCTCGCCGCGAACCCGGACAAGGGTTCGATCTCGGCGGTCTGGGCCGCCTGGGATCAGCCGGCATTAGGTGCTCTGCAGGCCATCGAAGCCGCCGGCCGCACGGGCGAGGGCATCGTCATCACCGGCATTGACGCCAACCCGCAGGCCCGCGAGGCGATCGCCAAGGGCGGCAATTTCGAAGCCTCCATGGCGCAGGATTTCAAGGGCATCGGCGCCGCCGTGGCCGGCGCGGTGAAGCGCCACTTGGGCGGCGAGGCCATCAAGCAAAGCGTCATCTACGTGCCGACCAAGCTGATCACCTCCGCCAATGTGAATGAGTGAGCGGCGACACCACCGAAACGGCCGGAGCGAGCGTGCTGAAGGCCATCCTGGCCTATGCCACGCTCGCCTGCTTTGCGGGCCTCGTGCTGTTTTTCTGGGCGCTGCTGCCTGAAACATTTCTGACCGGCCGCAACCTCGTCAACATCTCGCAACAACTTAGCATGCTGGCAGTCACGGCCTTCGCGATGACCGTGGTCATGGCCATGGGCGATTTTGATTTAAGCGCGGGCTCGATGGCTAGTCTGGCTGGCATCGCCGCCGCCGTCACGTTCCGCGAAACCGATTCGGTGACGCTCGGTGTCGCCGTGGCGCTGGCCACCGGGCTGGCGGGCGGTGCCCTCAATGGCGCGCTGGTCAGTTACCTCGGCATCCTGCCCTTCGTCGCGACGCTGGGGACCTTGACGGTGTTCAGCGGCCTGGCCTTCCTGCTGGCCGGCGGCAAGACGATTTTCGGTGGCGACATTCCCGCCAGCTTCTCAGGCTTCGCCAAAGGCGGCATTCCGCTGTGGACAAGCGGCGAGACGGCGCTGCTGCTGCCCAACCTCACGATTGTTGCCGCCATCATCCTTGCCATCGTCTGGTTCCTGCTGGAAAAACGCGTCTTCGGCCGCCACCTTTATGCGATGGGCGGCAGCGCTGAAGCCGCCCGCCTGGCCGGCATCCCGGTGCGCCGCTTGCGTCTTGCCGCTTTCGCAATTGCCGGCCTCGGTGCGGCCATCGCCGGTCTGATGTACGCCAGCCGCGTGGCCTCGGCGAACCCCACCCAGGGTGCCGGCCTGATGCTCGACGCCATCGCCGCCGTCTTCCTCGGCATGACCATCTCGCGCCACGGCGAGCCGCGCGTCCTCAACACGCTGGCCGGCGTGATGATCCTCGGCGTCTTGAGCAACGGCCTCACGCAATTGAGTGTCGACAGTTACGTGCGCGACATCCTGGTGGGAACCATCATCATCGCGGCGGTGACAGCGGGAAGCGTCGAAAAGCTGCGGCGGAACTGAGCGTTTCGGACTTGGGTTTGTCGCTCCGTTGCCAAATCCCGCCAATCGTGATCAGGTGGCGATCGGGGCATTATCGATCAGTCGTGGAGCATGGATATGCCGACAATCGTCAATCGCCGAATTGGTCTTCTGCTAGTCAGTCTGATTTTCGGTTTCCTGACCCCCGTCATGGCCGGAACGCGGGGCATCAGCCTTTCACCTGGCAGTATCGTGGTTGGAGGCACGGCGACGGCTCTCAACATCATTGCCCTGCCCCGGCGCGGCGCCGCGTCGATGTCCGTGAGTTTTGTGTTGCCGCCCGACTATGCGGCCGGCACCGAAGTAGTGGTTCGC
>JANPCS010000367.1:0-4345 GCA_031431065.1 Hyphomicrobiales bacterium
TGGCGCAATCCGAAATCAGCGCCATCACAAAGCGCCACAACAACACCCCGAGAAAGTGCTTGAACTACTTGACCCCAATGGAAGTCTGGACCAAACACGTCAAAACTCTAACCGTCGCACTTCAACCGTGAATCCATCCCCTGGCTTCCGCCAGGGTGACGGAAAGTTAGGATTAAAAGCAACTTCCCTACTTCCGTCATTCTGGCGAAAGCCAGAACCCAGCTTTCTTCGAACACATAACCGAGCGTCGGGGTCTGGAACGCTGGGCGTGTACCGTGCTAGGTTTCAGTCCCCAACCAAATGACGGTGACCCATCATGAAAAACCGCTTCCTCACATTGCTCAGCCTTCTCGCTGCTTCGAGCCTCGTCACCACGCCGGCTCACGCCGCCGGTTGCGGCAAGTGGACAACCGCCTTCGGCAGTCTTTCGGGCGAGGGCGAGGCGCTCAACACGTCGTATTGCAACGAGGCTGCCGGCAGTGAGTTTTCTTTCGAGATTACCTGCAACTCGAAATCGCTGAACGTTCGTTTCATGCCGCAGGTTGAGGGCGACGGTCTGACCTTCGACAAGGTGATGGTGGACTATGCCGTCGATGGCCAGTCGCATGTGGTGGAGACGCAGTTTGAGGAGCTCGATGGGGCGTTTGCCGCCAACATCGCAACCAAGGATCCGCTGGTCAAGGCCATGCGGGCGGGCAAAAGCGCCGTCGTGACGTTGAAGGACATCAAGGCGCCGGCCTATCAGGTGCCGCTCGCCGGATTCAAGCGGGCGATCGGCAAACTTATCCGGGAATGCAAGTAAGTTTGCGGGTTTCACCCAGCCGGTGCGCTGAACTGCAGTTTCGCCAGTCTCGCATAGAGCGGGCTGGTGTTGATCAGTTCGGCGTGTTTGCCCTCGGCGATGAGCCTGCCGTTTTCGAGAACCAGGATGCGGTTGGCGTTCCTGACCGTGGCGAGGCGATGGGCGATCACCAAAGTGGTGCGGTTCTGGGTGAGCTTGTCGATGGCCTGTTGGATGAAGGCCTCGCTCTCGGCATCGAGAGCACTGGTGGCCTCATCAAGCAGCAGGATCGGCGCATCGCGCAGGATGGCGCGCGCAATGGCGATGCGCTGGCGCTGCCCGCCGGACAGCGTCACGCCGCGCTCGCCCACTTCGGTGTCGTAAGCCTTGGGCAGGCGTTCGGCAAATTCATCGACACGCGCGGCCCGCGCCGCCGCCAGCACGTCGTCGCTTGAGGCTTCGGGTTTGCCGAAGCGGATGTTGTCGAGCACACTGCCTGAGAAGATCACCGTTTCCTGCGGCACGCTGGCGAGGCGCTGGCGCAACAGCAGCGGGTCCACCGTCCTGACATTCACGCCATCGACCACGACGCCGCCCAGTTGCGGATCGAAGAAGCGCTGGGCGAGCGCGAAGATCGTCGTCTTGCCCGCTCCCGAGGGTCCGACGATGGCCACCGTCTCGCCGGTTTTCACACTGAACGACACATCATCGAGTGCCAGGGCATCGGGCCTGGTCGGATAGCGGAAGCTGACACGCTCGAGGCTCAACTCGCCGCGCGGCGGAACGGGGAGCACCAGCGGGTGCGCGGGCGCTGCGATGATCGGCTGCTCGTCGAGGAGTTCGGAAATGCGCTCGGCGGCACCGGCCGCCAATTGTACTTCGCCCCACACTTCGGATAGTTGCCCTAGTGAACTCGCGGCCAGGATGGCGTAGATCAGGAACTGGCTCAAGGTGCCGGGGCTGAGCCTGGCCTGGATCACTTCCGAGGCGCCGTACCACAGCAGCAGCACGATGGCGCCGGTCGAGACGGCGATGATGGCGGCGGTCAGAATGGCGCGGGCCAGCGTGCGCTGGGCGGCGGCGGCAAAAGCCGTGGCGGTGGCAGACCCGAAGTCGTGCCTGGCGTTGTCTTCCTGCACGTTCGATTGCACGGTCGCGATGGCGGCCAGCCGCTCCTGCGCATAAGCAGCCGAATTGGCCAGCGTATCCTGGGCTTTGCGCGACAGGCTGCGCACCCGGCGGCCATAGATCACCAGCGGCAGCACGATCAAGGGCAGGGCCAGCAGCGACAGGCCTGCAAGCTTCGGCGAAGTCAGCACCATCATGACAATGGTGCCGATCAGCATCACGACGTTGCGGAGGGCGATCGAGGCGGTGGAGGAGAAGGCTGCCTTGATCTGCGTCGTATCGGCGGTGAGGCGCGACACGACCTCGCCCGAGCGCTGGGTTTCAAAGAAGCCAGGACTGAGTTTCAACAGATGGCTGAACAGTGCATCGCGGACATCGGCCACCACGCGTTCGCCGATCCACATGACATAGTAGAAGCGGATGGCTGAGCCTAAGGCCAAAAGCACCACGACCAGCAGCATGCCGAGGAAATACTGGTTCACCAGCGC
Source organism: Hyphomicrobiales bacterium (assembly GCA_031431065.1). Classification (GTDB taxonomy): domain Bacteria; phylum Pseudomonadota; class Alphaproteobacteria; order Rhizobiales; family Aestuariivirgaceae; genus Aestuariivirga. The sequence continues at coordinate 2,398 of JANPCS010000367.1, forward strand.
TGCGTTGGCGGCGGTAAAGCCGTGGTCGATGACGCGGCGCACCGCCAGCGGCACCACCAGCGTGGCACCCGCGGCGGTCAGAAGCGCCAGGAGCGCCAGCACCATGCGGCCCCGATAGCGCGTCAGGAACGGCGTCAGGCGCAGCAGTGGCTTCAGGTTGCGGCTTTTGGGGCGGCGGCGGGCTTCGTCTTCGTAAGTGTTGCTCATGATCGCGCGGCTTGCCTCCCTGGGGCTTTCCCTGTATAGCCCCGCTCCGAACCCGGCAAGTTTTGTCAGTCAACGCTGAGGGGCCGCTCCCCTGAGCCAGATAATGAGTTTACGCCATGAAGCAAGGCATTCATCCCGACTATCACCTGATCAATGTGGTGATGACCAACGGCACCAAGTTCCAGACCCGCACCACCTGGGGCAAATCCGGCGATACGATGAACCTCGACATCGATCCGAATTCGCACCCGGCGTGGACCGGAGGCCAGCAGACGCTGCTCGACCGCGGCGGCCGCGTCTCGAAATTCAACCAGAAGTTCGGCTTTCTCAACAAGCAGGGCTGAAGCCGCTCAGTTCTTCTCCACCAAACAAGCGCCGCCGAGCGCGGTGATCCGTGTACAGAGATTCTGGGCCTCGGCACGGCTGTCGCGGCCCACCATGACCCGGACGATCTTGCGGCGGCCCATCGAGAGGTTGCGTTTGCGCAGGACCAGCGGTTCCTCGGCCTTGAGGAACGGATAGCGGTTGCGGATCACCCGGAAGGCCAGCAGGGCGCGGGCTTCGGAAAAGCCGCCCGACAAGGTGACGCCCCACGGTTTCCAGTTGGCGCGCCGCAGGTTGGATTGCTGCGGCGAGAGTTCGCGCATCACCAGGCTGGCGCATTGGGTGGCGAAGTCACCGTCCTTGCCGATTGCGGGAATAGCGAAATCAGCACCTTCCGCCTTCCACTCGTCATGGCCGCGGCCGGTGATCGACAGGACATAGTCTTGTGTCTCGTAGGGCAGGCCGCCGCCATCAAGCCATTTCCGCACCCGCTCCTCGCCGGCATTATAGGCGGCAGCGGCACGGCCCAGATTGCCAAAGCTCTTGCGCAGATCGGCCAGATAGGCGGCAGACGCAGCCAGCGCCTGCGCTGGATCGAAGGGATCATCGAGGCCGCGCAGCTTGGCGGTGCCGGGCATGAACTGGGCCAGGCCTTGCGCGCCCTTGGGGCTGACGGCACCCGGATCGAACAGGCTTTCCTTCCAGATCAGCCTCGCCATGAAGGCCTCGGGTAAGCCATGCCGGGAAGCGTTGGCCGAAATCTCGCCGCAGACCGACGTGGCGAAACTCTTGCGCTCGTCCTCGGTCTTCGGCAGCGCCGGGGGCGTGCCGGCTCTGGACATGCCACCGGGCGGCAGCAGGCTCAGGCAGAGGATGAGGCAGGCAAGGCGCAGGGCAGTTTCTCCGGTTCGATCAGGAGAAGCGCTAACGCCAGCAGTTGGACATTTCAATGAAAGTCACGCGCCTCGGGTTCAGGCGCGGCCGACCTTGAACACGGCGGCGATGCGGTCCATGTGGCCATCGACGTGGCTGGTCCGCTCGCTGCTTTCGCACTTCACCTGAACGTTGATCATGGCGTCGAGCTTCAACACCCTCTGGTGCAGCGACAGCGAACGCTCGATGATGGTCAGCAGGCCTTCGGGCAATTGCTCGGCGCCGTTCAACGGGTTGCCGCGGCCGATATCGCTCAAGCTGATGCGGTGCTTTTCGCGGCCCGCCTCTTCCTGGGTCATTTCGCCAGCGCCAATGGCGCGCTGCAGCAGCAGCCACGAGGCGAGCTGCATGAGCCTGGTCGTCAAGCGCATGCTTTCGGTGGCGTAGGCGACCGCGCCATGGCGGTCGAGCAAGCGGGCATCGATCCGGCCGGGGCCATCAAGGTAGTTAGCGGTCTCCTCGACCAGGCCCATGCCCTCCTTGA
>JANPCS010000368.1:0-3729 GCA_031431065.1 Hyphomicrobiales bacterium
TGGCGCAATCCGAAATCAGCGCCATCACAAAGCGCCACAACAACACCCCGAGAAAGTGCTTGAACTACTTGACCCCAATGGAAGTCTGGACCAAACACGTCAAAACTCTAACCGTCGCACTTCAACCGTGAATCCATCCCCCGGCTTTCGCCGGGGTGACGGTCGAAGGGGGAAGCGCGGGATCCTTCTCTGGTTCGCAAAGTGGGAGACAAGCCCTACCCGCGCTTCAGCGCCCGGTTGACGCCGCTGAGCACCGCTTTGAGGCTCGCCACCACGATGTTCTTGTCGATGCCGACGCCGAACAGCGTCGCGCCGTCGGCCAGCCGCAGTTCGACGTAAGCAACCGCGCTGGCATTCGCTCCCGTGCCCATGGCGTGCTCGCGGTAATCGGCCACGTCAAACTGCAGCCCGCTGTCTTTCCGGATGGCATCGACGAAGCCGTCGACCGGGCCGTTGCCGTGGCCGAGGATGGTTTTCAAGTTACCATCGAGCGTCACCTTGGCGATGACATCCTGCTCGGCGTGGTCGGCACTCGCGGTGTGCGAGATGAAACCATAGCGGCCGTTGCCTTCGAGATATTCGCCCTCGAAGGCCGTCCACAGGCGCTCGGCGGCGAGTTCCACGCCTTCGCCATCCGCAATGGCCTGCACGGTTTTCGAGAATTCGATCTGCAGGCGCCGGGGCAATTCGATGCCGTGTTCCTTTTCGAGGATGTAAGCAATGCCGCCTTTACCTGATTGCGAGTTGATGCGGATCACCGCTTCATAAGAGCGCCCGAGGTCCATCGGATCGATTGGTAAGTAAGGCACTTCCCACAAGGGCTGGTTGGAGGCCGCCATGGATTTGAAGCCTTTGTTGATGGCATCCTGATGCGAGCCGGAAAACGCCGTGAAGACCAGTTCGCCGGCATAAGGATGGCGCGGATGAATGGGCAGCTGGTTGCAATATTCCGCCATGCGCACCAGGCCGTTGATATCCGAGCAATCGAGCCCCGGATCGACGCCCTGGCTGTAGAGATTCATCGCCAGCGTGACGAGATCGACATTGCCGGTGCGCTCGCCATTGCCGAACAGCGTGCCTTCGACGCGGTCGGCCCCGGCAAGGAGGCCGAGCTCTGTAGCCGCCACAGCACAACCGCGATCATTGTGCGGATGCAGCGAAATGGTGAGACTTCCGCGCTGCTTGATGGTGCGGCAGAACCATTCGATCTGGTCGGCGTGAATGTTGGGCGTCGACATCTCCACCGTGGCGGGGAGATTGAGGATGAGCTTCTTAGTCGGCGTGGGTTGATAGGCGTCCATCACCGCCTCGCAGATCTCGACGGCGTAATCGAGCTCGGTGCCGGTGAAGCTCTCAGGAGAATATTCATGGCGGATGACATCCTCCATGCCGAGTTCGCGGGTCAATTGCGCGATCAGCGTGGCGCCTTTCACCGCGATGTCCTTGATGCCCTGACGGTCGAGCTTGAACACCACGCGGCGCTGCAATTCGGAGGTCGAATTATAAAGATGCACGATGGCACTCCTCACACCTTTGAGCGACTCAAACGTGCGGCGGATCAATTCCTCGCGCGATTGCGTCAGCACCTGAATGGTGACGCCATCCGGAATGCGCTTGCCCTCGATGAGGTGCCGCACGAAATCGAAATCGGTCTGCGAGGCGGACGGGAAACCGACTTCGATCTCCTTGAAGCCCATCTTGAGGAGTGCCTCGAACATCCGCATCTTGCGGTCGAGGCCCATGGGCTCGATCAGCGACTGGTTGCCGTCGCGGAGATCGACGGAACACCAGATGGGGGGTTGGGTGAGGCTGCGGTTCGGCCATTGCCGGCCGGGCAAGGCAACTGGCGGAAAGGCGCGATATTTTTCGGCGGGTGAAATCATCATGGTGGCAAACTCTCTGTCTGGCTGAAGCTCCGGGGTGAACACCGTTTCCCCTGCAGGGCCGGGGCAGTGAAGCCCGGCAGGCCCTCAGGGGCTGCTCAGAAGCAGGCGGCCAAGCGCGAGCCGCGGCGGGAAAGCTGCCGGGCCGGACATGATGTTCCGCGCGTGTGCCATGCGACGCCCTATAGAGCAGGATGGCACCATGCGCAAGTTGGCGGAATGGAATTGCCAGGCCTGTCCGGGCGTATAGGATAAGGGCGTGCCGTTTGCGCACGTACCGGCACCGTTCAACAGCAATCCAGGGAGTACCGCGATGAAACAATTCATTCTCGCCGCCGCCATGACAGTCGCGCTTTCCGGCACTGCCTATGCCAACCAATGCCCGGCACTGATGGGCAAGATCGACGAGGCGATGAAGACCGCCAGCGTCGATGACGCCACCAAGGCCAAGGTCATGGAGCTTTATGCCAAGGGCAAGGCCGAACACGACTCCGGCGACCATTCCGCCTCGGAAACCGACCTCAATGCGGCGCTGGCCCTGCTGAACATGTAAGCGGGCTAACCGACGCGTGTCTATTTACTCCCATCCCCGGGTTGCCCCCGGGGATGACCATGGCATTTGTGATGCTTCAACCCGGGAGATGACAGTTCGCTGACATGCCGTATTGGAAACCTGTCAGCGCGGCTGTGCGAAGGTGATGATGGGACGCAACACACTGTTCCCTCAAAACCGGAGAACCAGCCATGAATAAGTTTGCAATGAACACCACCATTCTTGCCGCCACGGCGGTCATCGGCGCCATCGCCGTGATGCCGGCAACGGCCAGCGCGGCGGCCCGCATCCGCCTCGAGTGCCGCGCCAATGGCGCCGCGGACATTTCGATGAAGGCCCGCCACGAAATCAGAAACAACAGAACCAAGTTCACAACCGAGTTCGAGGCCGGACCGGGGACAGGCTTTGTGGCCGGAACCACGTTGGTTGTGCAAGTCAAGGGCGTAAATGCCGGAACCATGCGACTCGACCCGGTCCTTGGCGGCGATGTCGCCGGCGACTTGAATTTCGACACCCGCCCGCAGCCGCCCGATTCGATCGCCTTCCCCACCAACTGGCCCGCCCCCATCAACCGCGGCGCCGAGGTCAAGGTCTTGCGCAACGGTACCGTCGTGCTGGGCTGCAGCCTGCGCTGAACTGCAAACAAGCGAACCTGTATTTCGCCCTCATCCTCCTGCCGGGGTGAGGGCACCTCGAAACCACTCCACCGCACACAACTGCCACACTTCGCTGGCATCGCTGGGCCTCTGCCGTGTAGGATGCGGCAAAACCACTGTGGGACCGGCCATGAAGACGACTGCTTATTGGTTATTCTTTTTCGCCATGTTGAGCGGCACCGCCCTCGCCGGGCAATGCCAGGATGACTTGAAGAAGATCGATCGCGCACTGAAATCCGAAGCCATCACGCCCGACCAGAAGGCGCAGGTGAAGGACATGCGCGCCCAGGCTGCCGATCTGTGCAAGGCCGGCAACGAGCAGGAAGGTGTTGATGTTCTGACCGAGGCGAAGGCGATGCTTAACGTCGAGTGAGGGCAACGACTGCAACCCGTCCTTCCAAAAATGCGATGAGTTTGGTTTGACAGAGCATTCCCCTCCCCCTTGTGGGGAGGGATCAAGGGTGGGGGTCCGCGAGTCGTGTCACTTATCATCCCCCACCCCTAACCCCTCCCCACAAGGGGCTAATGCATGCACACATCTTTTTGGTCTGGCCGTGCTGGTTTTTCCATGATTCTGTTGGGCGGTGATTCGGCTGGTCGGAGGATTGGTGATGGCTGCGGCGGAGCTTGGGCTTTT
>JANPCS010000369.1:0-20349 GCA_031431065.1 Hyphomicrobiales bacterium
GTTTCGTGGCGGATGAAGAGGCGCATGTGAATTCAGGGGAAGTTGTAGTTCTTGGCGATTGACTGCGACAGCGCCGCGTTCGCCGTGATGAAATCCTGCAAAAATTCATGCAGGCCTGAATCGAAAATTTGCACCATGTTCCCAGTCTTCAATCGCTGATAGGTCTCTTGCGCGAGATCGTGGCAATCATAGCTCTTGCCATAAAGCTGCCCCAGGCCATCGAGCGCCATGTTGATCCAGTAATAGGTGAAGACCAGCGAGCGCGGCATCTCTTCCTTGAGGATGAGGAATTCGGCGATCATCCATGGCCGGTATTTGCTGTCGCGGTAGAACCAGCGGTAGGAACGATGCGCCGAAACCGAACGCAGGATCTGCGCCCATTGCTGCATGTCGAGGTCGCTGCCGACATCGGTGGCCTTGGGCAACAGACTGAAATATTTGACGTCGAGAATACGTGCCGTGTTGTCGGCCCGCTCCATGAAATTGCCGAGCTGGCTGAAGTAGTAGGTATCGTTGCGCAGCATGGTGCCGAGCAGCGCGCCGCGAAACGACATCACACGTTGCTTGATCCAGTCGAGGAACACCGGCAGCCGGTCCGCTGTCATGCTCGAGGGCTTCACCTGCGCCAACTCGTTCCAGGTGGAGTTGATGCTCTCCCACACGTCGCGGGTGAGCGCTGTGCGCACCGCCCGGCCATTGTTGCGCGCCGTCTTGATCGAGGCGCGGATGGAGGACGGATTGTCCTCGTCGAAAATCAGGAACTGGATGACCTTGGCGGCGGTGATGTCTGCGTGCTTTTCTTCGTAGGTGATGTCGCAGGCCGCACTTTGCAGCGTCGAGCGCCATTCGTCACGGTGGCCTTCGACGGCACCGGGCATCAACGAGATGCGGTAGCCGACTTCAAGCAGGCGCGCCATGTTCTCGGCCCGCTCCATGTAGCGCGACATCCAGTAAAGTGCCGAGGCGGTGCGTCCGAGCATCAGTCCTCCAGCACCCAGGTGTCTTTGGTGCCGCCGCCCTGGCTGGAATTCACCACCAGCGATCCTTTTTTCAGGGCGACGCGCGTCAGGCCGCCCGGCGTGACGCGGACGGTGTCGCCCGACAGCACATAGGGGCGAAGATCGACATGGCGCGGCGCCACGCCGGACTTGGTGAAGGTCGGAACCGAAGACAGGGCCAGCGTCGGTTGGGCAATGTAGTTCTTTGGCCGAGCCTTGAGGCGCAGCCGGAACTCCTCGATTTCCTTCCGTGATGAGGTGGGGCCGACCAGCATGCCATAGCCGCCAGAGCCATGGACTTCCTTTACCACCAGCTCGGCCAGGTGATCGAGCACATAGCTCAAGTCTTTGGGATCGCCACAGCGCCAGGTCTGGACATTCTTTAGCAACGGCTTTTCGCCGGTGTAGAATTCGATGACATCGGGGATGTAAGTATAAATCGACTTGTCGTCGGCAATACCGGTGCCGGGGGCATTGACCAGCGTCACGCGGCCGGCGCGGTAGAGATCGAAGATGCCGGGAACGCCGATGCCTGAGTCCGGCCGGAAGGTGAGGGGATCGAGAAAGGCATCATCGATGCGGCGGTAGACGACATCGACACGCTTCGGCGCTTGCGTCGTTCGCATGTAGAGATAGCCGTCCGAGACGAACAGGTCATTGCCCTCGCACAACTCGACGCCCATTTCATCCGCCAGGAATGCATGCTCGAAGAAGGCCGAGTTGTGGATTCCGGGCGTCAGGATGACGACGGTCGGTTCGCCCTTGCAGCCGGCGGGTGCAACACTTTCGAGCGTTTGCCGCAACATGGCGGGATAGTTCTCGACGGGCGCGATGCGCTGCTGGGCGAAAAGTTCCGGGAAGAGATACATCATCGCTTCGCGATCTTCGAGCATGTAGGAGACGCCGGATGGCGTGCGGCAATTGTCTTCCAGCACATAGAACTCGTTCTCGGCGACGCGCACGATGTCGATGCCGATAACGTGGGCATAGACGCCGCGGGCCGGCGTGACGCCCACCATCTCGGGCACGAAGGCTTCGTTCTGGATGATGATGTCCTGCGGCAGGCGGCCGGCCCGCAGAATGTCCTGCCGGTGGTAGAGATCATGGATGAAGGCGTTCAGCGCCCTGACCCGTTGCTCGATCCCGGCCGAAAGTTTACGCCATTCGGCGGCGGCGAAAATGCGCGGGATGATGTCGAAGGGGATGAGGCGCTCGGAAGCCTGGTTGTCGCCATAAACAGCGAAGGTGATGCCCTGGCGGCGGAAGATCGCCTCGGCCTCCTTGAGCGCCCGCTCGACATCGCGCGGGCTCAGTGTCTTGAGCCACTGCTCGATTGCGGCATAGGGAACGCGGGTTTTATCCCCCGGTCCCATCATCTCGTTAAAGATACTGCCCATCCTCACCCTTATGCTGCAATGCAGTATGGTATCAATCGGATGACGGAGGCAAGCGAAACCTGTGGGTGGCCGTGGGATCGGTTTGAATTCCGCTTTGGGCCAGAAGTGTCGCTTGGACTGACAGACTGTGCTGTATTTGGCGACTACTCCTTCGAATCTTCTAGATTTGCAAGATCTCCAACTTCATTTTTTCGAGAACAAGTGAAAACTCTTGCGACTGCATTTGATATTCACTTGAAACCTGCTCCTGGCTTCGATTTGCAAGAAAATGTAAGGCGTCGCCTGCTCTGGTAACGAGGGATGCAATCTCAGACGCAACATCAATGCGATTGACCATGATCCACCGCTGAATCGCGCCATCCGATAGTGCGTATAACTGCTCGACCGGCCAAGCGTGAGAATTCACAGCCTTGAGGGCATTGCGCTGTGCATCCATCCTATTGTTGAAGTCACTCGCCATCGCACAATTCCTCAGTTAGTCCAATCATCCAATCTTCCAGCTCAGCTAGGCTACTAACTGCCCGTCGAATTTCCTGCATGGTTAGGGACTGGCCATAACCCCTCGTGCACAGAATACGGGCACGCTCAAGAACTCTGTAATTGTCCAAGGAAATCGGGGCTGACGCCCCCATCAGTGTTAAAGCTACATTTCTCGAAAAATCAAACCCACGACTTCCCAAGATGAAACAGCTAGAAAAGTTCCGAATACCTAAAAATGCCGCAGATAGGTCGAATACGATGCTAGCGTTGCCGGTTTCCGCTGAGGATCGCGCCTGTCGAAACAAATGTAAGAATCTGTTGCAGTCGGTAACTCGTCGCGCATAAGGTGATGGTGTTCCAAGCGTTTTAAGAAAATCATTCCCGTCATGCGCGAATATTAGTTTTGCCTCAAGATGCAAATGCCAAGCAAATGGATTGCCTTCAGACCAAATTTCGGAAAGTCTATTGTGAGAGTATATCGAGTAGACAGTTCTCTTTAGTTCATTGCTTCCGCTGCTCACGATAGCTAGCAAGTCCACATCCGATTCTAGAGATATTTCTCCACGGCAGAGAGAGCCAAAAGCATAGACATGCAACTCCTTCATCGTCGATTAAACCTCTTGATGATTATTGACATGAAGAAACCGAATGTGATGAGGCGGAAGAAGACAAACGCAGTTAGCCAGTTCGGAGATATCTCTTTTGGCGTAGTGATTCCAAAAAATATTTGGGGCGACCGAAGGATCGAGTCCCATGCGCCAATTTCTGATGGAAGCCCAATCTGCGATGAAAAATCAACTACAAAAATAACAAGCAGGACAACACCCACAGACATGAGAAGTTTTGGAAGGCTTTCTCCATTCCCCCAAATCCAATCGAGGCTTTTGAAGGAAACCCAACTAAAAAACATCTTCAGGCGATCAAGTCTGCGATACTTTTTTCTGTGATAAGACTCATTGGAGTGCCATGCCTTCAAGAGATGAGCGCCTGTAGCTTCTAGTTCAATTTTAATAGCTTTGTTTGCGGCAGATGCATCTCCGAGCTGCTGATAGTTAGTTCGCAGAGTACGTGCAAAGCGCATCCTCATGTTTTCCTGCCCGGGACAGCTCGATGATAAAATGCTGTCGTCCACGACAGTGCGTTCAAAAGCGGCATAGTCAAACTTGCAACCGCTAAATGTCGCCCCATGCATGTTCGTTGAAACGAACCTGCAGCCGGTAAAATCACAATTGTCAAAGGTGCTGTCGCGGAAATAGCATGAATCAAATATGCAATACTTGAAATTTACATTCTTGAATGTTCTACCTTTGGCAATCAGTCTTACAAACAATATGTTTTGCCAATTGGCTCCGGCTAAATCATTCCGGAGCGCCTTGTCTTTGTATTCCCTGCGCCCACTGTTGGGAAGTTTTGCAATGTCATCGGTGATTTCGATTTTCGACATGTACAGATGCCTTCCATTGAGTCAACGGGTCATCAGGAATCAATGCCGATTAGAGCGCAAATGACCCGCCTCGGAACCAATCGTCAGCTTTACCTGTCCCAGAATGCAATATCAGGTTTAGGAACGGCCAGGTCTTCTACGGGTCATAAACTAATACTCAAACCAAGACACTACTCCTTCTGCGACAAACGCCTTCCTTGCCATCTTCCCCTAAACCTGCCATGAGAAACCCCATGTGCTTTCACATGACAGCATCCGGATCGATCGTCCCTCTCTGGTTGCGCACGGCCTATGACGAGGTCATGCTGCACTGTGCCCGGATCGGCTTCAAGCCCTAGCTTCCTTGTCCCGTTTCTGTGACGTCCAGCCCCTCCAGGGGGTTCATTTTCGTGGCTCAAATCCGGAGACCATCATGACTGCCCAGAATAAGAACATCGATATCGCCGAAATTGTGAAACACGATATCGCGCATCATTTTCACCCCTTTACCGATCACAAGGCGTTCCGCGCGGCGGGTGGTCCCCGGGTGATGACCCAGGCCGACGGCATCTGGATCTGGGATGCCAAGGGCAACAAGCTGCTGGACGGTATGTCGGGCCTGTGGTGCGTGAATGTCGGGTATGGCCGCAAGGAATTGGCGGACGTGGCCTATCGCCAGATGCTCGATCTTCCTTACTACAATACCTTCTTCAAGACGACGACGGTGCCCGCGACCGAGCTTGCCGCCAAGATCGCCTCGGTGATGCCCGAGCGCTTCAAGACCATCTTCTTCACCAATTCCGGTTCCGAGGCCAACGACACCATCGTGCGTTTCGTGCGCCACTACTGGAAGCTGAAAGGCAAGCCCTACCGCCAGCACTTCATTGCCCGCCATCGCGGCTATCATGGCTCAACCATGGTGGCGGCGAACCTGGGCGGCATGCAGGGCATGCATGAACAGGTGGGAACCGAGTTCCCCGGCTTCCACCACGTGCAACAGCCGCACTGGTTCGATTTCGGCGGCGACAAGACGCCCGAAGAATTCGGCCTGAGTGCGGCAGCCGAGGTGGAAAAGAAGATCCTCGAAATCGGGCCCGACAATGTCGCGGCTTTCATCGGCGAGCCAATTCAAGGGGCGGGCGGCGTTCTCATTCCGCCCTCCACCTATTGGCCGGAAGTGCAGCGTATCTGCCGCAAGTATGGCGTGCTCATCATTTCCGACGAAGTGATCACCGGCTTTGGCCGCACCGGCAACTGGTGGGGTTTCCAGTCGTTGGGCTTTGAGCCGGACATCGTGCCGATGGCCAAGGGCCTGTCGTCTGGCTACCAACCGATCGGCGCCGTGGCGTTCGCCGATCATCTGATCAAGGACTTCTTCGAACTTTGCGGCGATTTCGACCACGGCATGACCTATGCCGGACATCCGGTGGCCGCCGCCGTGGCGCTGAAAAACATCGAGATCATCGAGAGCGAGAAGCTGGTGGAGCGCGTCCGCGAAATCGGACCTTACTTTGGGCAGGCCCTGGCCTCGCTGCGCGATCATCCGATTGTCGGTGAAACCCGCTCCATGGGGCTGATTGGTGCCATCGAACTGTCGAATGACAAGGCCAAGCGTGGCCGGTTCCGCAGTCCAGGCCGGGTCGGTACCATGTGCCGCGATCATTCCTTCAAGAACGGGCTGATCATGCGCGCCTGCTGGGACACCATGGTACTGGCGCCGCCGTTCATCATCACCAGGAAGGAAATCGACGAGATGGTGCGGCTGGTACGCATCACGCTCGACGCAACACTCAATGACGTAAAGTCAGAAATGGCATGAAGTCTTTGTCAGTTTCATAGAATTGCGTTGAACGCCGGATTGCGAGCGATAATCTCGGAAAACCGGCTTTCAGCCGATAGCGCGCCACGAGCCAAGAATCATCGGGCGCGGAGTCAACCAAGAGAGGGGCCTCTTAAATGTCAACTTATCGTCCGCGATTCCGGCCGAACCGGCGCAACGTGCTGAAAGGCACCGGTGCGCTTGCGGTTGGCCTCACCTTCCTGCCGCGCTTTGTCATGGCCGGGGAAGAAAAGAAACTCAATCTCTACAACTGGGACACCTATATCGGCGAGACGACACTCGACGATTTCAACCAGGCGACCGGTATCGAAGTCAAGATGGACCTGTTTGCCGACAACGATGAACTCTTCGCCAAGTTGAAGGGTGGCAATCCCGGTTATGACGTGATCGTTCCAACCAATGACATGCTGGAACGCATGATCAAGGCGAACATCGTGCAACCGCTGGATCACGCCAAAATTCCCAACATGGCCAACATCGACAAGCCGTTCCAGGATGCCGCCTTCGATCCCGGCCGCAAGTATTCGCTACCCTATATGTGGGGCACCTTCGGTATCGGTTATCGCAAGTCGAAGGTCGAAGGTGTGGTGGATTCCTGGAAACTGCTCTTTGACAGCGACAAATACGCCGGCAAGATTTCGCTGTTGGGTGACGCCAACAATGTCATCGGCGCGGCCCTGAAGTATCTCGGCCACTCTTTCAATTCGACCGACGCAGCCGAATTGAAGAAGGTGGAGGACATGCTCATCGCCAACAAGAAGAACATCAAGGTGTTTGCCGACGACAACGGCCAGGATCTCCTTGCCTCCGGCGAAGTGGACCTGTGTCAGGAATGGAACGGCGACATCGTGCAGGTGATGGCCGAGGACGAAGACCTCGCATACGCCGTGCCGACCGAGGGTTCGCTTCTCTGGCAGGATACGCTGGCCATTCCGGCGGGTGCGCCCCATCCGGAGAATGCCCATGCCTTCCTGAACTACGTTCTCGATGCCGAGGCTGGCAAGGCCATCGCCACCACCATCCAGTATGCCACCGCCAATGCCGCGGCGAAGGCGCTCATGGACGACAAGTACAAGAATAACACGACGATCTTCCCGCCGGATGAAATCATCGCGAAATGCGAACCGGGGCTTTATCTCGGTGAGGAGGCGACCAAGGTGCGCGACGAAATCTGGACGCGTATCCAGGCCGCGTGATTGCATAAACAAAAGGGCGGTGCCAAGCCGGCGCCGCCCATGAATTTCTTGGAGTGTTCCAGGTCAACATGTTGAAGTCGCTCACACCTCCCGCCGTGCCCCTGACCGTCCTTGGCGATTTTGCCCGCACTGTCTATGGGTTGGCGGGCCAGTGGTCGAGGCTCGAGGGCGAGCGCGACCAGAATTTGAAAGTGACCGAGGCCAATGGCAAGGCTTGGGTCTTCAAGGTCTGCCATCCCGCCGAGGGCGAGGCCATCATGGCGGCACAGGCCGGCGTTCTCGAGCACATCGCGCTGACCGATCCGGCGTTACCGGTGCCACGGGTCAGGCGCTCTTTGAATGGCGAACAGCTGCCATGTCTCGAGCATGGCAATACCGGTTTCCGCATCATGCTGCTGTCCTGGCTCGATGGCGAGATGCCGGGCGGGATGGAATTGGAAGCTGAGGCGCTGCGCGATCTCGGCGGCTTGTTGGGCCGGTTGGGTCTTGCCATGCGTGGGTTTGTCAGCCCCGCTCCGGCTTCGCGCGAATTGGTCTGGGATACCGGCAAGGTCAATAATCTGAGGCCGCAAGTCAGCAACCTGCCGGCCGGGGATCGTCCGCTGGCGGAGGATATTCTCGGCCGGCATCGGGATGTTACAGGCCCGGCGATGCTGCGGATGCGCAGCCAGATCGTCCATGGCGACGTTCATCCCTACAACAGCGTGACGGACGGCAGCGGGCGCATCACCGGCATCATCGACTTCGGCGACCTGGTTCATGGCGCATTGGTGCTCGATCTTGCCAATTCCATCGCCGATTTCTTGAGTCCGGGCCACGATCTGGCGGTGACCCTCTACAACATGGTTCGCGGCTATTGCCGGGTAACGCCGCTCGAGGAAATCGAGGCCGATGCGCTGCTTGATTTGATTGAAGTGCGCTTGTTGATGACGCCGCTGATCGATGCGCTGAAGGCCTCCAACGGCATCTTATCGCAAGGTTACTACCACGCCTTCAATGCCCGCAGCATGCCGATGATCCGGGCGCTGCGCGGCCTCGGGCGGCAGAGTTTGATCGACCTCATCCGCCGCGCCGCGGCTTACCCGCCGAAACAAGTGCCAACCACCGAGACCGTGGACGATGTCATCGCCCGCCGCCGCAAGGTGATGGGCGGCAAGCTCCATGTCTTCTACGATCCGCCGCTGCATATCGTGAAAGGCGAGGGCGTCTGGCTCACGTCAGCCGATGGCCGCCGCTATCTCGACTGTTACAACAACGTGCCCCATGTCGGCCACTGCCATCCCTATGTCACCGAGGCGATCGCCCGGCAGGCGCGTATCCTCAACACCAACACGCGCTATCTCACGGATCAATCCATTGCTTACGCCGAGCGGCTGACGGCACTTGCCGGCGAAGGTCTTTCGGCGGTGGTTTTCGTCAACTCCGGCAGCGAGGCAAACGATCTCGCCTGGCGCATGGCCAAAGCCTGGACCGGGCACCAGGGCGGTCTCGCCATGGAATCCGCCTATCACGGCGTGAGCGAGGCGATTGACGCTTTCTCGCCCTCCAACGCGCCCGCGCACTGGTACGCGCCGCATATCCGATTGTTGCCGTCACCCGACACTTATCGCGGCGCACATGGAGCGGACGATCCTCGCGCCGCAGAGCGTTATGCTGAACTTGCCGATCCGCTGATCGAGAGTCTCGACGCCGAAGGCTTCGGTGTTGCCGCGGCCATGATCGACTCGGCTTTCATGAGTAACGGCATTCCCGGCGTACCCGAGGGATACTTGGCTGGCATCGTGAGCCGCGTTCGCAAGGCTGGCGGGTTGTTCATCGCTGACGAAGTGCAGTCGGGTTTCGGGCGCATGGGTACGGCCTTCTGGGGCCACCGTCATCACGGCGTGACAGCCGATTTCATCACCATCGGCAAGCCGGCGGGCAATGGCCATCCATTGGGCGCCGTGGTGACAAGGCCTGAAATTCTCGATCGTTTCCTTAGATCCGGGCCATTTTTCTCGACCTTCGGCGGCAACAACGTCGCCTGCGCGGCGGGGATTGCCGTGCTTGACGTTATCCGCGACGAAGACCTGGTGAACAATGCGCATGCGACCGGTGCCTACTTCCGCCAACTGTTGCGCGGGCTGATGCAACGCCACGCCATTATTGGCGAGGTGCGCGGTGCCGGTCTGGCGACCGGCGTCGAACTGGTGCACGACCGCAAGTCAAAGCAACCGGCGGGCGATATCATGCCGCGCCTTTTGGGGTTGTTGCGTGACGAAGGCGTTCTGATTGGCGGCGAGGGCAAGCATGGCAACGTGCTGAAGATCCGCCCGCCGATTGTTTTCGGAAAAACTCATGCGGACCTGGCCGTTGCCGCCTTGGGCCGCGCCTTGAGCCGCCTCTAACGCGGGGTTGCCGGGCAGGGGCCCGCTGGGCTAGGTTGAGTTCCAAGAAACGGCAGCGAGGGGTTAGCGTATCTTGGAGAACTGGAAAGAGAACCCGAGAGTTTTCTGGACGTTGGGACTGCCGCCCACCTTCTGGTTGTTGGCGTTCTTTATTATCCCGCTCGGATTTCTGTTCGTCATGTCGTTCGGCGACAAGGCGATCGTCGATGGCCAAGTGTCGATCACCGAATACGATTACTTCACCGGCATCGGCAATTACATTCGCGCATTCGATCCGCTCTATTTGACCATCATCTGGAAATCCATCTGGATCAGCGTGCTGGCCACGGCCCTGTGCCTGGCAACCGCCTATCCCATCGCCTTCGGCATCTGCTTTGCGCCCAACAAGTGGAAGCCATTACTGCTGCTGTTGGTGATCCTGCCGTTCTGGATCAACCTGCTCATCCGCACCTACGCGCTGATTGCCGTGTTCCGCACCCAAGGCTATGTCAACCTGGTGCTCGGCACGGTGGGCATTGGCCCCTTTGAGATGCTCTACAACAACTTCGCGGTGACCTTCGGGCTCGTCTATGTCTATATGCCCTTCATGGTGCTGCCGCTCTATGCCACCATTGAGCGCCTCGACAAGAGTTTCCTCGAAGCGAGTCTCGATCTCGGCGCCTCGCAATTCCGAACCTTCCTCAGTGTGACCGTGCCGCTGACCATGCCCGGCATCATTTCCGGCGTGATCCTGGTCTTCATTCCCTGCCTCGGATCCTTCCTCACGCCCGATCTGCTCGGCGGTGCCAATGCCATCATGATCGGCAACGTCATCGAACGCCAATTCAAGGCCGCCAACGATTGGCCGTTTGGCGCGGCTCTCTCATTCTTGCTTATGTATGCGACGTTCGGTGCGCTGGCGCTGCGCTCGCTTCTTGCCCGCCGCAGCAAGGGAGTTGACGTCTGATGGCCGCGCAACTGAAACCGGGGCAGGGGCCGCTCGACTACGGGTCGCGGGCTTGGCTCAAAATCCTGTTCGGCGCGATTTTCTTTCTGCTCTATATGCCCATCGTCACGCTGATTGCCTATTCGTTCAACACCGACAAGCGCGGCATCGTCTGGCGCGGCTTCACGCTCGATAACTATGTCAAGGCCTGGAACAACGACGCATTGATCGAGGCCATGGTCAACTCACTGGTGATCGCCTTCTTCGCGACCGTCATCGCGACGGTTTTGGGTGCGCTGGTGGCCTTGATGCTGTGGCGCTTCCGCTTTCCCTTCAAGGCCGGCTATGAAGGTTTCATGGCGTTGCCGATCGTCATTCCGGAAATCTGCATGGGTGTGGCGCTGCTGCTGTTCTTCAGTTGGACCGGCATGACCACCGCGGTCATCAACACGCCCTGGCCGTTCAACCTGGGCAACATCATCATCGCGCATGTTTCTTTCTGCTTTCCCTTTGTGGCCGTCGTGGTGCGCTCGCGCTTGGTGGGCTTCAACCGGCAACTGGAGGAGGCTTCGAAAGATCTGGGTGCGAGCGAATGGCAGACCTTCTGGCAGATCATCGTGCCCTTTATGAAACCGGGTCTGATCGCCGGAGCCCTGCTGGCCTTCACGCTGTCGCTCGACGATTTCGTCATCACCTTCTTCACCAGCGGGCCAGAGACGGTCACTTTTCCGGTGAAGGTCTATTCGCTGGTGCGCCGCGGCGTCTCGCCTGAAATCAATGCCGCCTCGACCGTGCTGATTGTCATCACCGTTGTCGCCACCGTTCTCGCAATGAAACTCCAGGCTCAAGATAAGCCGGGCAAGGGTTGAATCATGACCGAACCGATTGTTTCCATCCGCAATGTGTCGAAGAAATTTCCGGGCGGCGTCATTGCCGTTGACGGCGTGTCGATCGATATCGCCCAGAATGAGTTCTTCGCGCTCCTCGGGCCCTCGGGCTGCGGCAAGACCACGTTGCTGCGGATGATTTCCGGCCTTGAGACGCCGACTTCAGGGCAGATCATGATCGGCAACGAGGACATGGCCTATACCCCGCCGAACAAGCGGCCGACCAACATGGTGTTCCAGTCCTACGCCGTCTTTCCGCACATGACGGTGGCGCAGAATGTCGGCTATGGCCTCAAAGTCACAGGCGTTGAATCGGGCGAGATCAAGCGCCGCGTAACCGAGGCCCTCGAAATGGTGAAGCTCAGCGCGTTGGCCGAGCGCAAGCCCGACCAGATGTCTGGCGGCCAGCGCCAACGCGTGGCGCTCGCCCGGGCTTTGGTAAAGAGACCGAAGGTGTTGCTGCTCGACGAACCGCTTTCGGCCCTTGATGCCAAGCTCCGCGATGGTATGCGCCTCGAATTGACGAGGCTGCAGGAAACCGTCGGCATCACCTTCATCATCGTGACCCACGACCAGGACGAGGCGCTCTCCATGGCCAGCCGCATCGCGGTGATGGACAAGGGTGCCGTCCAGCAGATCGCCACGCCGGCCGAGCTTTACGAGCACCCCAAGAGCCGCTTCGTCGCCGACTTCATTGGCAAGGTGAACCTGATCGATGCAAGAGTTTTGGGCCAGAAGGGCAAGGCCATCACCTGCGAGGTCAAGGGCCTTGGCAAGGTGGAACTGTCCACCGACAGGCAAGTCGGCGGCGGCGTGGCGATTGCGGTGCGCCCCGAGAAACTGAAGATCACCACGGCGGAACCAAAGTCGCCGGTCATCAAGCTCAAAGGCACGGTGCGCGATGTTGCTTACTACGGCGATACCAGCCATGTGCTCGTCGAGGGCAACGACGGCCTCGACCTGTCGGTCAACGTGCAGAACGAAACCCGCACTGGCGGTGCCGGGGTGGAGCGCGGGCAAAGCGTTTGGGTGCACTGGCAGCCGGAAGATTCAATCGTTTTGACGGAGTAGTTGATGTCACTTGAAACGAATGCCGGCGGCCCGCTCCCCGGCGACAATGCCTTTCGCCGCGCAAGCCTGAAGGGCACACAGTGGGAACCGACCTATGCCGGTGCATTGTCCTTCATGCGCCGCAAGTATACGCGCGATCTCACGGGCGTTGACATTGCCGTGACCGGCATTCCCTTCGATCAGGCGGTCTCGCACCGCTCCGGCACGCGCCTGGGGCCGGAGGGCATCCGCAAGGCTTCGGCCGAGAATGCCTGGGGCCCGTTCTGGCCGTGGAACTTCGATCCTTTCGACACGCTGGCCGTGACCGACTATGGCGACTGCTTCTTCGATTGGGGCCGCAAGGAGAATTTTCCGCAGCGCCTCGAGGATCATGCGGCCGAAATCCTGTCGTCGGGTGCCGAGATGATTTCGCTGGGTGGCGATCACTATATTTCCTATCCGCTGCTCAAGGCGCATGCCAAGAAACATGGCCCCCTGTCGCTGGTGCACTTCGATGCGCATCGCGATGTCGAGCCCGATGACGGAGGCCGCATCGATCACGGCACGATGTTCGGCTATGCGGTCAAGGAAGGCCTCATCGACCCGAAAAAATCCGTGCAGATTGGCATCCGCACGGTGTTTTCAGGCGAGCGCACCTATGGCTTCCGCATTGTCTATGCCGACGAAGTGCATGAAAGCCCGTCCGCCCAGGTGGCCGAGATTGTCACGAAGGTGGTGGGCATGAACAAGGCCTACCTGACTTTTGACATCGATTGCCTCGATCCCGCTGCCGCACCCGGCACCGGCACCCCGATCCCCGGCGGCCTCACCTATCATCAGGCGGCGGCGATCATCCGTAAGCTGACGGATATAAATTTCATCGGCATGGATGTCGTTGAGGTGTCGCCGCCCTATGACCACGCCGAGATCACCTCATTGGCGGCGGCGTCCCTGGTGATGGAATATCTTTGCCTCAAGGCCTGGCAGAAGGGTGCCCGGGTGATGGAGATGAAGGAATAGCTTTCCTTTTTGCGTGTCAACTGAGAGAATCCTTGATCCGGTAATACAACATCGCCGCTACCAGCATCGGCGTGCGGATGGGTCCGCCGGGGAACGGCATGTGGCGGATGCGTGACAGCAGATCGAAGCGTTCCGCCGTGCCGCGAATGGCCTCGGCCATCAGCTTTCCATAGAGACCCGCCAGTGCGACGCCCTGGCCTGAGTAACCATGGGCATAGTAAGTTGTGGGTGAAAGCCGGCCGCAATCCGGAATGCGGTTGTAGGTAATGGCAATGAATCCACCCCAGGCATAGTCGATCTTCGCGTCGCGCAATTGCGGGAACACCGCCATCAGCCGCGGCCGCATGTAGGCGCCAAGATTTGGCGGCTCGAGAGTCGAATAGCTGGCACGTCCGCCAAACAGCATCCGCGTGTCCTTGGTGATGCGGTAGTAGTCGACGATGAAGTTGGTGTTGGCCACAGCTTCGCCGTCGCGAATCAGGGCCTTGGCGCGGTTTTCGCCCAGCGGCTCGGTGGCGATGACATAACTGGCGACCGGCATGATCTTGCCGTAGAGCTTCGGAACCAGGCGGCCTAAATAAGCATTGCCGCCGATGACCATGAACTTGGCCCGGACCACGCCTCGGGCAGTTCGCGCCCAGGGTTGATTGCCGGTGTCACATGCGATGACTTTCGAGCCTTCATGGATGACGGCCCCGGCTTCGACCGCGGCGCGCGCCAGGCCGAGACAGTAGTTGAGCGCGTGCAGATGTCCCGCACCGCCTTCGCGTAGCGCACCATGATAGATGCGGGTGGATAGCTTGTCTTCAAGTTCGGCCTTGCTGAGAACCTGGGTGTCGCTGTAGCCCAGCCCATCGAGTTCGGCCTTCCAGTCCTTCAAATGGTCGAACTGTCGGGGTTTCGGGATGACGTGCAGATAGCCCCACTTCAGATCGCAATCGATGGCGTGCGTGGCCACCCGGTCTCGGAGCAGTTGCTTTGACTCCTCGGCCAACACGAAGCAGCGCCGCGCGTCCGCCGGTCCAATCTGTGCCTCGATCTTCTGCTGGCCGGAGGAAAATCCCGTGCAGACCTGGCCGCCATTGCGCCCGGACGCGCCAAACCCCACTGTTTCGGATTCCAGCACCACCACCTTGTAGCCGGCGGCGGCCAAATCCAGGGCGGCCGAAAGCCCGGTATAGCCCGCCCCGATCACGCAAACATCGGCGCGGACTTCGCCCATGAGGGGCGGGTGGGATGGCGAAGGTGTCGCGGTGGCTTGATAATAGCTCGGAGCACTGATGGATTTTGGCGTCATCAGCGAGCTTTAGCGGCCCCCCTTCCACCCGGTCAAGCTTCCAGGCTAGATTGAGGCTGTTCCGGCAACCGACAGGATATCATGACCCAATCGCGATTTGAGCAATGGCTGAACGAACACAAGATCAGCGAAGTGGAATGCCTCGTGGCCGACATGAACGGCACGGCCCGCGGCAAGATTCTTCCGCCCAAGAAATTCCTCTCCAGCAACCGCTCCAACGGGCTGCGAATTCCGGAGGAAGTCTTTACACTGACGATTAACGGCCGCTACACCCAGGATACCCGCGCGGTAAGCGACAGCGCCATCGATATCTACATGCGACCCGATGTCGATACCATCCGCTTCGTGCCATGGTATGCCGAGCCGACGGCGCAGGTGATCTGCGATGCCTTTCACCTCAATGATGACCCGGTGGAAATTTCGCCACGCCATGTGCTGAAGCGCGTGCTGGCGCTCTACAAGGCAAAGGGCTGGCGGCCGGTCATTGCGCCTGAGCTTGAGTTCTATCTGGTCAAGAAGAATATCGACCCCGATTATCCGCTCGATGCCGCCGTGGGCCGCACCGGCCGCAAGGAACCGGGCGGTCAGGCCTATGGCATCGATGCCGCCAACGATTTCGATCCGATCGTTGAAGACATCTACGACTATTGCGAGGCACAGGAACTCGACGTCGACACGCTGAGCCATGAAAGCGGCCCGGCCCAGCTCGAGATCAATTTCAACCACGGCGATCCGCTGGAACTTGCCGATCAGGTGTTTCTGTTCAAGCGCACCGTCCGGCAGGCGGCCCTCAAACACGACGTCTATGCCACATTCATGGCCAAGCCCCATGAAAACGAGCCGGGATCCTCGATGCACATCCATCAGTCGGTGATGGACACGAAAACCGGCAAGAATATCTTCGCCAGCCGCGACGGCACGCCCTCAAAGCTGTTCCTCAATCACATCGGCGGGCTGCAGCGTTATCTCGCCGCCGCGCTGTCGCTCTTCGCGCCGAATGTGAACTCGTACCGCCGCCTGGTGCCGGATTCGGACGCGCCCACCAACGTCCACTGGGCCATCGACAACCGCACGGTGTCGCTGCGTGTGCCCTCGTCGGATGCGTCTAACACGCGTGTGGAAAACCGCGTGGCCGGTGCCGATGCCAATCCCTATCTGGCCTTCGCGGCCTCTTTGGCCTGCGGTTACCTCGGCATGATCGAGCGCATCAAGCCGACCGAACCGGTGACGGGATCGGCCTACCGCTATGCCCACACCCTGCCGATCAGCCTCGACGAAAGCCTCGACAAGCTCAACTACACCAAGGCGTTGAAGCAGGTCCTGGGCGAGAAATTCTGCGAAGCCTATAACGACGTGAAGTTTCAGGAGATGCAGAATTATCGCCGGGTGATCAGCTCCTGGGAGCGCGAATATCTGCTGCTGAATGTCTAGCGGCGGGTGGCACCGGCTGCGGAATCGTTGACGAATCGATTTGGGGAGAAAACCGGCTTGATGTTCGATCTTCTGCGATTGTTATGCTGCCTGATGTTTCTGAACGCGGTGCATTCGGCACCGGCGTTTGCCGGGAAGAGCAACCGGGTACCGAACTATGAGGCGGTGTCAGCCGCAATCGCCCGGCTCTTGCAATCGCCTGAGCGGCTACCCTTGCCGCTTGAGCGCATCAGGCCGGCGCTCACGGCACATTATGTGCGCGATGGTGGCACCATCTACTGGGTAGGGACGGGCCGCATGACGCCGTTCATCCAGCGGCTCGCCGATGCCGCCGACGACGGCCTCAATCCCGAAGATTACCCCATCGATTCGCTGATCCAGCTGCGCGATGCGGTCGACCCCGGCGATCCCGAAGGTGCTGCTGCGGCCGAGTTGCTATTCTCGGCATTCTTCGTCAACTATGCCGCTGATCTCAAGATCGGCCGGGTGACACCGCAAAAGATCGACCCCCGCCTGTTTCGCAGTCGCAAGACGATCGATGTGCTCCGTGTGCTGACGGACCTGAAACGGCGGAGAGAGCCGGCGAGATTCCTGTCCGAATTCGAATCCGGTAATCCGCATTACCAGGCGTTGAAGAAGATGCTGGTGCTCTATCGCGCCATGGCCGAGTCGGCAGAATGGCCGGAGATCGCTGCGGGCTCCAACATTGAACCGGGCGGCAGCGACGTCCGGATTCCGGCCATCCGCGACCTGTTGATGCTGACGGGTGACTATCAGGGCGGCAACTCCGGCAACGCCTATGTTCCGGAGATGGTGACCGCCATGAAGCGCTTTCAGGCGCGCCATGGGCTTGAAGCCAAGGGCCTGATCGGCAAACAATCCATCCTGACGCTCAATGTGCCGCCCGCCGAGCGCGCGCGTCAGATCATGCTCAACATGGAACGCTGGCGCTGGCTGCCGGAGAACCTCGGCGATCATCACTTCATGGTGAATCTGGCTGCCTTTGAGTTGCAGGAGATCCTGCGGTCGGACGTCATCGGCAGAATGAATGTTGTGGTGGGAGCAGTCGCCACGCAGACCCCGGAATTCTCCGACGAGTTGGAATATGTCGAGATCAACCCGGCGTGGACCGTGCCCTATTCGATCGCCACCAAGGAAATGCTGCCGAAACTGAGAGGCAATGCCTTTGCTTATGCCGCGGACTTCGATGTGTTCGCCAACGGCGCGCTGGCTTCATGGGCTGGCATTGACTGGAATGCCTATGGACCCGGCAAGTTCCCCTTCACCTTCCGCCAGCATCCGGGACCTAGGAACGCGCTGGGCAGGGTGAAATTCATGCTACCCAACGCCCATAACATTTATCTTCATGATACGCCATCCAAGGACAAGTTCCTGCAGACCACCAGGGCCTTCAGCCATGGCTGTATCAGGCTTTCCAAGCCGATCGATCTTGCTTATCGCCTGGTCGGTGAGATTGCTGGATGGACAAAGGCAAAAATCGACGCCACATTCAAGGCGGGCAAGACAGCGCGCATACCGTTGCCTGAAAAAATCCCAGTCCATCTGATTTATGCCACGGCATTCGACGGCGCGAATGGCGTGGAATTCCGGTCCGATGTCTATGGCCGCGATCGGAAGCTCTATGCCGCGCTCTACGGCAAGCCATCGAATTGACGGTAAAGTTCGGGATTATTGCTTCAGACGTGCAACGGCCTTTCGAGCCTCGATCTTGCCAGCCGTCGCAGCGCGCTCATACCACAGCAGTGCTGTCGCGATGTTGGCGTGCGCCTGCTTTATCTTCATGGACTTGAGCACATCGGGATCATAGCTGCGCGCCAAACCAAAGGCGCCATCGGCAGATCCCAGTTCCCATGCTTCCCTGTAGGCTTTGCGGGCCAGGGTGAGATGGACCTTCTTCACCAGGCCATCGCCGAGAGAAACCTTCTGTTTTGCTGCCCCGAGATCGGAACGTTCTGTCGTGCCGATCGTCGTCGGGCTAGGAATGGCGGACAGTTGCTTTTCCGGGGATTTATGGACTGCTTCAATCGGCGTAAACCCAGGCGGCGGAGCGGAAACCGGTTGAACCACGGCATCTGAAAGTGCAATCGTCATGGACTTGACTGGTGCGGCAAGTTGGCCGGTACGGCGCTCAACCGCTGCAACGGCCACATCGATCTGCCGCGAGCTGTCATCCGGCATCACCAGCTTGAGGTCTTTGAGATCGCCGAGAGCGAGCGTCCATACCTGATCTGTCTTGCGGCCCGAAGTCAGGTAGGCTTTCTCCGGCAGGCCTGAAATCCTCAGCATCAAATCCTGGCCGGCAAGTGCCGGTTCAGCATGAAGTGCCAGCGGAATGAGGCTGTTCGTTTCTCCGCTCACGTCTTGAACGTCCAGCGTGGCGATGGCGACAGGTTTCTTGCTGATCACCGTTTCGGTCAACGGCTGCGGTCGCCTTGCATTTGACGCAGACGGTGTGAGGCTACTGGTGAGAGCGGTCAACCTGTGGGTCACCGGTTCGATCTTCGCATTGATAAAACCTGCACCTGCTCCACTCAACGCGGCAATGACGGCAGCGAGAAGAAAAGTGGCGGGAAGGCCGCGCTCAATCCGCGATCGATGGGTGTGCGGCTTGGGGCGAATTGCCTCTTGATCAGGGTATTTCTGCGGGGGTGAAGAATGCGGATAGGGCCGCGTCTCTATCCAGTCCTGCGGTTCCCAATACTGTGAGGGAGCGCCTGCGAATTGCCGCGGCGAAAGATCAACCGGAAATCTAGCCTGACGATACCGTGCGATCAGATCTTCGCGAAGATCCTCATTTGCCGGATCGATGAACCAACTTGGTTCCACTGTCCGGTTTGGCCGTTCTGCGGTTTCATGTGCACTTGCCGGTTGCTGGGTTGGGCGCAGATTGTTATTCATATCACGCTCCTGATGTGTTGTGTCAGCCAGCATGTATGCGCGGCCAAGTGCCGGTCTGCATGTTGTCTCGCACTTCAGTTCAGTTGCCGCCGATACGCGCGGTTTACGCTTCGCCATCAAGGCGAGTCAAAACAGCAATGGCATGTTCGTTTCCCCGCCATGTGCCTTGTTGCCGGCCGTCCATCCCCATGCCCCGCGTGTTGGATCGCGCGACCGCATGCTTAACCGCCGCAACCTGACGGGTGATTGTGGCAGAGACCGGGCGAGAATGTAGTATTTCCGAATCAGCCGCTACCCCAACCGGCCACTGGCGAGGCATTATGTGTCTCGATAAACTGTGGGTCGAGCTTGATACAAATGCCGTTGAGTCCGCATTAAGCGGTGCTCTCCGCCGCTATTGTCATGGTTGAGATTTGGAAGTGATTGCATGAGTGTGATTGACGAAGCCAAAACCAAAATCAGAGGCCGGCGACTGAGGCTGGTGATGCCGGAAGGAAACGACGGCCGCATCCGCGCCGCCGCCGAAAGATTCTTGGCGGATGATCTCGCTGACCCCATTGTGTTTGATGCGGAGAATGTTCCACCAGCCACATCCGCAAGCATAGCCCACGTGCAAGCCCGGCGAGATCGAATGAACGAAGCGATCGCTGCCCGATTGTTGAAGAAGCCGCTCTACCGGGCAGGTGCGATGGTGGCCTCTGGCGAAGTCTCCGCGATGTTGGCTGGTGCTGTGAACCCGACGGCCCGGGTCATCGAAGCTGCTTTGATGACCATCGGACTGGCGGATGGCATTGCCACACCCTCGAGCTTTTTCCTGATGCAATGGCCTCACCGCCGGTTGGTCTTCGCCGACTGTGGCGTCAACATACAACCCGATGCCGCGCAACTTGCCGGCATTGCGATTGCCTCGGCAGCGAGTTCGTCGCGGTTTCTGGATGAAGAACCGCGCGTCGCCCTGCTGTCTTTTTCCACTAAGGGCAGCGGCAATCACCCGGACGCTGATAAGGTAATCGAAGCTCTGCGAATAGTCCGGGAGAAGGCACCGCTACTGAAGATCGATGGCGAGCTGCAGGGCGATGCGGCGCTGTCGCCGGCGGTG
>JANPCS010000370.1:0-2701 GCA_031431065.1 Hyphomicrobiales bacterium
GGCAATCGTCTCTGGCGCCAGAATGTCGCGCGCCAGCATGGTGCTTGGGCCCAGCTTGCCAGTCCTGCCGGAGGGCAACGTGACGCCTGCGCTCATGACACTAAGGCTAAAGTCGTTGTCGATAAGCTTGGCTTCGCCAGACGCCCCGGTGAGTGGAGGCAAGTCCCGGAAATACGTCGTCGTCACATCCGCCATGCGGAAAGCGAGTGTCACGGATTTTTCCGGAAGCCGCTTGTTGGCCTTGGCCTTAGCCAGGGCATCGACCGGAAGATTGACCTGGAATTCGCCATCGATAATGCGCCCGGCCTTGATGTTCTGGTTGACCCAAGCCCGCGTCTTGGGCGCCATAACCGGCGGCCACAGTTGCCGCAGCAATGCCGAAGAGAGATCGCGGACGCGGCCCGACAACCGGATGCCGGGCGAATCATTGCCGCCAGTGATGGTGCCTCTGACACGCACGCCGGTGTTGCCCGACATGACGACGAGATCCTCGATATTGAGCCTCGCTTCTTCAATCGCCGCATTGCCGATGAAGTCGATGCGGTCGATGGCCACCGCCGCCCGGTTCGAGCCTTGCGCGTCGATGGCGACATTGCGGGCCTGCATCGAAATCTTGAGAGATAACAGGCGGCCATCCGCATCGCGAACCGGAAGAATATTGCCGCGCACCTCGGCCCTCGAACTGCCAACGAGCACGCTCGAGTCAGTAACGATCAAGCTGCCGGTCACCGGATCGTAGTCGGCGCGCAGCGACCCCTCGTCGATGATGATGGGCTCGGCCAGATAGTCAGGCAGCCCCACTTCGCCTGCCGCGGCGCTGAACTCGGCCTTGGCCTTGGTGACCAGTCCCGTCTCGGTGATCTCGGCTTCAACTTGCCCCGCCAACGGCACGTTGACACGGGCGAGTTGCGAGAGTGCGAAGATTTCATCGGAAACGTTGGCGGGCACCAGATCGGCGATGCGGAGGCTGACCGAAAAGGACTTGGTGTCGCGCCGGTAACTTGCCGACATATCGGCATGCCAGTTGCCCGGCTGTGCGCCATTGGAAACTTCAGCATTGGAAGCCACCGCAAAACCGTAGGGCATGCGCTGAAACACCAGATCGGCCTTGGGAATTCGCCAGACCGAATCGTTGGCTTCGTCAAAGAACCGGATCTCGGCTTCGGCGACGCGAATCGTTTCAATGGCGTTGATCGAACCGCCATCGACGGATGACGACCGCTCACCGCTCAAGATACGGAACAGGCTGGCGGCGCCGCCGGCGGAATCGGCGGGAAGGTCGATTTTTTCCTGATCGGACTTGCCGGTTGATTCTGCCGATGGCGCTTCGACCGGCACCGCCTCGCCCTCTGGCGCTGCCTCGCCGAAGCCCAGCTCGATCTGGCCTTCGATGTTGCGCATGACGCGGATCCTGGGGCCGATCAGTTCCAGCGACCGCGGCACCACGGCACCTGAGAATACCGCCGCCTCATCGATGCCGATGGCGGCGCGGGGAGCGCGGGCGATCAGATTGCCGGCATCGTCCCTCATCTCGATATTGCGCAGGCGCAGGTGCGGCACGCCGCTGCCGGCGCGTTCCAATACTATTCCGCCAACGGTGACCGACATGCCATGGAGATTGGCATTGATCCGGCTTTCAACCGTATCGCGGATGAAATCGAGCGATATCGGGCCTTGCGACAAGCGAAAATAGATGGCGGCCGCCGCTATCAGCAGAACGGCCAGAACCGACATGACGCTATAGGCGGAAATCTTAGCTAGCCGCCGCACCGCGTTTCCGTTCCACATTCATGTATCCGTCCAACTTCCGCCATCTCGACTCCGGGGCAATACTCGCGACAGGCCGGGGAACCAGCCAATTCGTCCTTTCGCCACCAAAGATGGGCTAAAGCGTGGCCAACCCCTGCCCCTGGCCGGCCCGCAATGGCGATAGTGGTCTATCGGACGGCACGGCGTCAACACCGCAGGCTACGCCGTCCGGGGCAATTCGCCATGACATCAATTCAGACTGGGAGTAGCTTGGCTGAGTGATTCCACCGTGCCGGACCAAAAGAGGAAGACCTCAAGATGTTTTTCCGCAAGCAGAAGTCTGTCGGAAACGATAATCGCCCGCAGCCATCGGAGCCCACGTATATCGGCACCGATTGCATCATTGACGGCAGCATCGAAACGGTAGGCGAATTGCGCATCGAGGGTACGGTCCGTGGCACGCTCAGGGCCGGGACCTGCGTCATCGCCGCCAGCGGCAGGGTCGAGGGCGAGGTCATCGCCGATGACGTGATTGTTCTTGGGCGGGTCATCGGCCCGCTGCAGGCCAGCCACGTGCACCTGCAACCGGGTGCTGTGGTTGAAGGCGACATCAGCAGCGATACCATCGCCATCGATACCGGCGCACGGCTTTCGGGCGCTGTCTGGCAAGCCGGCCAGCCACGCGTGCCGGCCGGGACTTCCGACAGCCAACCTTCGGCGCTGTACTCCGAGGCTTTGTGGCAGGAGCGGCACGACGATGATTTCCGGCCGCTCAAGAGCGTGCGGCCCAAGGCCGTGAACGGATCGCGCTACTAGTGCCGCGAGTCATAGAAACTGCGGGTACAGTCTTTTGAGTTTAACGCGGGCGTCGGCAGTTGTGAATTGCCAGTCGGCTTTTGCGTAATGTTTGTTGCGGTTTTCCTGCCAGGCGGCGATTTCGCTGGTCAGTGTT
>JANPCS010000371.1:0-1770 GCA_031431065.1 Hyphomicrobiales bacterium
GCTGCGGGCCCATGAATTCTTCCAGCGCGATGGTGCTGACCTGTTCTGCAAGGTGCCGGTGTCGATGACGGTGGCGGCCATGGGCGGCGAGATCGAGGTGCCGACCATCGACGGCAAGAAGGCTCGCGTCACGGTGCCGGAGGGCACCCAGACCGGCAAGCAGTTCCGCCTCAAGGCCAAGGGCATGCCGGTCCTGCGCTCGCCGCAGGCCGGTGACATGTATATCCAGGTGTCGGTCGAGACACCGGTCAATCTCACGAGGCGCCAGCGCGAATTGCTGAAGGACTTCGAAAAGGAAGCCCGCAACAACAGCCCGGAGTCGGAAGGCTTTTTCGCCAAGGCCAAGGCGTTCTGGGACGGGTTCGGGGGCTGATCGGCCGCTGTATCCTCCGTCTACGGATCAAACCGGCTCTTCCAAGACGCTAAGGTTTGATGGCGATGCGGCCGGTATAGTCGATGCGGTTCAGGAGAATTTTGAGGTTATTGCCGTCGATGTACTCGTCCACCGCCTTGCGTGCGCCCTCCCAGTGACCATAGTCGTCGACGATGAGAACGCCGCCAGGCGCCAGGCAAGGATAGAGATGCAGCAATTCATGCCGGGTCGACTCGTACCAGTCGGTGTCGAGCCGCAAGAGCGAGATGAGTGCTGGGGATTGGCCGGGAATGGTGTCCTCGACCCTGCCCTTGTGATAATGGAAGTGGCGGGCGGGATAGCCGGTTGAGGAGAGGTTCTTCTTCACCTCGTCAATCGTGCTGTAAGCCCAAACGCGGGCCGTGGACTTGTCGGGATTGTCGCGCATCAGCTCGCCTGCCGATTTGCCCCACACCGACCGGTCGATGCCGGTCGGCTTCGACATGCCCTCGTAGGTGTCGAAGAGGTGAATATCGCGTGTAACACCCAACCGCTGTAACGTCAGGACGGCGGCCATCATGCTGCCGCCGCGCCAGACGCCGCATTCGACGATGTCGCCCGCAATACCGTGCTTCACAATATACTCGATGGCGCGGATCAATGAAAACAAGCGTTCGGGCGAAGTCATGGTAAACGGCCGTACGGCGGCGATGATGGCCTTGTCGGCGCCGTCGAAATCGATCGGCAGAGGGTATTCGACATGACGTCTCGGTAGGAATTTTTTCAGTATTGACTTGATCCGGCCCATTGTGGCCATTCCCCAATTGTGATGCGCAAGTATGAAGCCGGGCCTCGCCTTTGGCAAGATAAGATGGCCAAATGGCTGCCGCTGGCGTCGATGTTTACAATCGGCGATGTGTCCGGCAGTGTAGCCTTGGCTCAATGCCGCGGTTTATCATTGTCCGGAGGTCTCGGGTGGTCAGCAAGTTACAGAAAGCAGCAGCGGTGGCATCGAATCTGATTGCCACCGACAAGCGTTACCTTGCTCATATTCTCAAGTCGTTGGGCGGCATCCATCCGCGGCACTGTCCGATCTGTGGCTATCACGGAAAATTCAAGGCCTTCGGATCGCCGCCACGGTGGGATGCAATCTGCCCCTCTTGCTACTCTCTTGAGCGTCAAAGATTGTTGTTTCTGGCTGTTGACCGCGCTTTCCCAATCCCCGCGGCAAGCGATGTGCTGCATTTTGCCGCCGAACTTTCGGTTCAGCGGTTCATCAAACCGCATGCGAGGACCTATAAGACTGCCGATCTGGAGGGCAACGGCGTCGACCTCAAGCTCAACATCGAGAACATCGATCTCGCGGACGAGAGTTTCGATGTGGCGGTCTGCAACCATGTGCTGGAGCATGTCGACGA
>JANPCS010000372.1:0-13545 GCA_031431065.1 Hyphomicrobiales bacterium
AAGATCATCTCTTTGTATTTCTGTTCGAGCGGCCCTTTGCGTTGCGGCACAGCCCGAAAAGCCAGAAAAGCCTCAAGGTAATCAGGGTCGAGGTCCTTGAACAGATCCCACATGGGGTTCCAGTCGCCGGTGGCTTTCTGGGTCTCCATATGCGGATAGGTTTTATCGTCGGTCATCCCGGTCATCCTCCTCGGTGCTTGAAACTGTCACGGCGGAACGAATAGAGCGCCGCCGGATCAACGGCTACGTCGATCACTGCGGGTTTTCCGCAGGCGAGGGCCGCCTTGATCGCCTCCGCCACGCCCGCCAAAGTATCGGCCCGAAACCCAGCTGCGCCGTAGAGCTCAGCCAACTTGTCAAACGGCGGGCTGCTGACATCGGCGCCGATATAGCGGCCGCCAAAAAAATCACGCTGATAGGCCTTTTCGGCGCCCCAGCATTTGTTGTTCATCACGATGGTCACGGTGTTGATGCCATGGTCCACAGCGGTGCTCAGTTCCGACACCGTCATGCCAAAGCCACCGTCCCCCATCAGGCTGATCACGGGACGCTCCGGTTGGGCCAGCTTGACCCCCAGGCCACAGGCAAAGGAAAACCCGACCAGCCCGAAATCCAGTGGGGTGAACAGGCTTTTGGCCTGCCAATAGTTCATGGCGTCGGTCGCCTGCAAGCACAGCGTTCCCGCATCCATGGTGATCGCCGCATCATGGGGCAGTACATCGCGTAAGGTCTTGAACAGGCCCGAGGGCTGGATCGGCAACACGTCAACCAGCGCGTCGGCGTCGCGCTTGGCGAGGTAGGCGCTGCGCTCGGCCTTGAAGGCGGCGGTCCACTGGTCCGCCAGCCGCCGGTTTTTCAGGGCCTTCAAGCTTGCGACCAGTTGCAATGCGGCGGTTGGCGCATCGGCCCAGATGCCAATCTCGACCGGGAAATGACGGCCAATGGCGGTGGGGTCCAATTCGACCTGAATGATCCTGGCATCCCGGTTGATGTTGTCATAGCTGTAGAAGGTGGCGTTGAAGCCAATCCGCGTGCCCAAAGCCAAGATCACATCCGCCTCGCGCACCAGACGGGACGCCACAATATTGCCGCGCGGCCCCATTTGGCCAGCGTTGAGCGGATGGGCGAAGGGAATTGCATCGCCATGACCGGGTGAGGTGACCATAGGGCAGTACAATGCCTCGGCCAGGGCCAAAGCTTGGGCATGGCCTTCGGTGTTCTTGATGCCCCCGCCCGCGATGATGACCGGACGAGTGGCGCCCGCCAGAAGGCTTGCTGCCTGATTGATGGCAGATTGCGCGCCTGCCGGAACCGACTGCGACCGATAGGTCTGCGGCGTTTGAGAAGCCGGGTAATCGGCAGAGGCGGACAGCACATCGCGCGGCAGGTTCAACTGCACCGGACCCCGGCGCGGCGTCAGCGCCACGCGGAACGCCTCGCGGAACATCTCAGGCACGCGGTCCGCACTGGTTGCGGTCCACGTCTTCTTCGTTACAGGTTTGAACAATGCCTGTTGATCAACTTCCTGGAAGGCGTCGCGGTAGAGATGCGCTGACGATATGGCACCAGCGATGGAGACCACGGGCGAAAACGCTGCCGCTGCCTGCGCGAGGCCAGTTACCAGATTGGTTGCTCCCGGCCCGTTCTGCCCGGCGAGGATCACCCCGGCACGGCCGCTCGCCCGCCCATACCCGTCCGCCATATGGGTGCCGGTGCGCTCATCATGGACGCCGATGAAATTGATGTCACGGGCATCATAGAGCGCGTCAAATATCTCCATCGTGGCCGAGCCGATCAGGCCGAACACATGTTTGACTTCTTCGGTCTGCAAGGCCGCAACGGCTGCCTGTCCGCCGGTCATCACCGTCATGCTGTGGCTCCATTCCTGATTGGCTTGCACCCGAGAAAGCGCAGGATGGGTTGAATGAACAGATCGGGCCGTTCGATCAATCCGAGGTGCTGCAAGCCAGGCACGATCACGGTTTCAGCGCCTTCGATTTCTGCGGCGATCGCGATGGACATGGATGGGGTGCTGCCGGAGTCATGTTCGCAGGTGATCACCAGGGTGGGTGCTGTGATGGGCGGCACAGGCCGGATCAGTTCAACCACGCCATGGGCCAGAACCTGCCGATGTTGCGTGTAGATGTCAGGATCATTGGCGAGGACGAAAGCGCGGATCTGCGCCACCACATCAATAGCGTCTTGCCGGAACCGGGGCGTGAACCAGCGCTCCAACGTGGCGTCGATGGTGGCCAGAGGCCCGCCAGCACCCGTCTGGGCGGCGCGCTCCTCAACCAGTCGCTGCGCCTCGGGCTTTCGTTCATGCGGCGAGTTCAGGATCACAAGAGCCGTAACGCGAGATGGGTGGTCCATCGCGAAGCGGCGGTTGATCATGCCGCCCAGCGAAAAGCCCACGATGGCAACGCGGGCAATCCCCAGTTCGTCCAGCAGGGCCACGAGTTGATCGGACAGGACGGTCAAGCTGGGCTTTTCCTGCGGCAGGGCGCTTTCGCCATGGCCGCACAGGTCATAGGTCAAAACCCGGTAATCCTGCTTAAAGACAGGCAAAAAATCATCCCACGTCGCCCGCGTCAGCCCAAGCCCGTGCACCATAACCAGAACCGGCTCGCCGGATGGTCCGGTCAGATCATAGCTTGTGCCGGTCCTGCTGCGGGTCAACTCTATACCCCCGCCGGATTGTCAACGGCGCGGCCCATCTCGCGCAGGTCTTCATAGCGGTCTCCGATCCGGTGCAACGGATGACCTCCAATCGAGGCACCAAGCGCCACGATGATCTCATCATCGGCAGGGGCATCCGGCACTGTGAGATGGATCGTCTGGTAATGCGAACGGCGCCCGCCGTCATCCTTGTCCATCAGCGGGATCATCATGGAACAACCAGCGGCACCGCGGGTGTTGGTGAACACCAGATAGGTCTTGGCCTGAACCGCATCGCGGAACTGGTTGCCAAACCACAGTGAATGGGTGAGCGCCTGCGCATGCTCAATCTCGCCACCCATGCCGACGACGGAGGCTTTGCCATAGCCCTCCAGCTTGTCGCCGGTCACCTCAAGGATCATGCCGGTCAGCAGTTTGCCGATTTCAGGGCAGACATCGCGGATTTCGGGTGAAAGGTTTTCGACCCAGCCGCGCCCGAACCATGGATTGCGGATGATTGCAAGGGCCGCGACGAGCCTGGTCGGCACCGGCACAGCCTTGCCGCCTTCAATGCGGGTGGTCTGGATTTGCAACAGGGTTCGGCGGATGTCGGCAGGCATACTTTTCTTTCAGGAGAAGGCGGGGATAACTTCTTTGCAGAACAGTTCCATGGAGCGTTTCTGCTCGGCATGGCCAAGGCCAAGGCTGGCGTAGTAAATGAATTCGTCAATCCCCAATGCCTCGTAGGTTTTCAGCTTGGCAATCACCTCATCCGGCGTGCCGAACATCAGATTGCGGGTCAACATGTCCGGCTCGTATTCGGCCCGGTTGCCAAGTTCGCCCAGGGGAGTGCTCTTCGGAAATCCATTGACGACATCGCCGAGGTTCTTGAACAGGTTCTCGAATTGTGAGAGCACCCGCTGCACCGCGCGCACCGGAACCATCCAATCATCCTTGCGGTCATAGACCACCGTGTGGCGCATCATTGCCATGACCGGGCGGGCGCAGCCGGGGTTCGCCTGCATGGCAGTATCGAGCCGTCCCATATAGGTTTCGGCCTCGGTCATGTCGCGGGTCAAGGGCCAGGACATGATGTTGCAGCCGTTCTTGACCGCATAATCATAGGTGACCGGTGCCCGCGCGGCGATCCAGACCGGCACTTCGGCCTGCACGGGTTTGGGACAGGAGGTGGCGGCAGGGAATGACCAGAATTCGCCTTTATGTTCGTAATCGCCTTTCCAGAGGGCACGAACGGCAGGCAACATTTCTTGCATGTAGCGCCATGCATCCGACTGTTTCAAGCCCGGATGCATCCGGTCAAACTCGCGCTGATAGGCCCCTGAGCCAATGCCAAACTCCAGCCGCCCGCCTGAGATCAAGTCAAAGAACGCAGCTTCTCCGGCCAGTTTGATCGGGTGCCAGTAGGGTGCCACGGCCACGGCTGGCCCCAGGCGGATGCGGTCGGTGTGGGCCGCCCACCATGTCAGGATCGAAAACGGATTGGGTGCGATGGTCATTTCCAGCGCGTGATGTTCGGCCGCCCAGGCGATGTTGAAACCGCCCCGATCGGCCATCTGCACCATCTCCAGCGTATGGCGCGCCACGTCCTTCATATCCAGACTATCGTCCATCCGCTCCAGATTGATTGCCAGTTGAAATTTCATGCCAAAGTTCCCTCAGCGCGCAACGAACTGGCTGCCCAGCGGTTCATCTGATGTGTTGATCCAGGCCGTCTTCGGCCGGGTGTAATCGTAGACCGCCTGGAGCCCGCTTTCGCGGCCGTAGCCGGAGTTCTTCATGCCGCCAAATTCGGCAATCGGCGAGACGGCCCGGTAGGTGTTGACCCAGACAATTCCGGCCTTGACAGCCGTGACCATGCGCAACTGCCGCGCGCCGTCCCTCGTGAAGATACCTGCCGCAAGCCCATGCTCCGTCTGGTTGGCCAGACGGATGGCGTCGGCCTCGTCCTTGAAGCGCAGGACGCTCAGCACCGGGCCGAACATTTCTGTATCGACGATATGAAGGTCCGGACTGGGGCAATCGATGATCGTGGGCTGATAGAACCGCCCGGCCAGACCCGCAACACGGGCCCCGCCACAGAGGACGCGCCCGCCTTCTGCGACGGCGCGGGCCACCTCGCGCTCGATGCAGTCCAATTGGCCTTGCGTACAGATTGGCCCCATTTCGGTTTCCGCCACCAGTGGATCGCCAATCTTGATCTGGTTCGCCAAGCTCACCATGCGTTCCAGAAAGGCGTCGGCAATCGTGTCTTGCAGCAACAGCCGCGAGCCCGCCACACAGCTTTGCCCAGTGGCCCCGAAGATGCCGGAAATCGCGCCATTCACGGCGCTCTCCAGATTGGCATCGTCAAACACGATGATCGGGGACTTACCGCCCAATTCCAGTGAGACTTGCGCAAAATTATTAGTTGAGTTGTTCAGTATCTGCCGCGCTGCTCCGGGGCCTCCCGTAAAGGATATGCGTGCAACTCGTTTGTGCGCGGTCAGCACCCTCCAGCAGGGATAGCCTTGGCAGCACATGATGTTGACCACACCCGGCGGAATGCCATCATCCTCAATCAACGCGCCCAAAACCAGCATTGGGGCAGACGCATGTTCAGAGACTTTTAGGACCACTGTATTTCCGGCAGCCAAAGCGGGACCAATCTTCACCGCAGATAAAAACAACTGGGAATTCCACGGAACCACTGCGGCAATGACGCCCAGCGGTTCGCGCCTCGTGAAAACAAACATGTCGGGTTTGTCGATCGGCAGGGTCTGCCCGTGAATCTTGTCGGCGCAACCGGCAAAGAAGTGAAAAAACTCCGCGATATACTTGGCCTGCCAGCGGGTTTCCTTGAGCAATTTTCCGGTGTCGATGGTCTCAACCGTGCCGAAAGCCTCGGACTTGTCGGCCAACAGATCAGCCAGCTTCCGCAGACAATGGCCGCGCTGGGTTGCCGTCATCGAAGACCACGGCCCGTGATTGAACGCCCGGTCCGCCGCCTGCACCGCCCGGTCAACATCATCCGCCGTTGCCTCGGGGATCATGGCCCAGACTTTGCCGGTGGTCGGATTGACGCTTTCGAACGCGGCGCCATCACTGGCGCCAACCCATTCGCCATCAATCAGCATCTTGTAGTGTTTGAGGTCCGTCATTGCGGCGTCTTCCCGAGGCGATTTTTTTCACTGCGGCCGGCTGTGACTTGCGGCACCACGGAATGATAACTCCCGTCAAGATAGGCCAAAGGAGCCGCAGTACCCTCGCGCACGCTCAGGACATGGCAAATGAAGATGCTGTGGCTGCCGGCGGCAACAATCTGTGCGACTGAACCCGAGAAGATGGTGGCGCCGTCGATCTCTGGCGCTGCACCCTCGACCCCAAGATAGTCGACGCCGGAAAACCTGTCCTCAACCAGATGATCATCCCGGCCCGCGAAGCGGTTGGCAAGGTCATGCCGGTCATGCGGCAGGACATTGACGCAAAGATTGCCATTGGCAGCGACGGCCTCGGCGATCCGGCTGCCTGTGCGCAAACAGACGAGGATCATCGGCGGATCCGCCGATACCGACGAAAATGCGCTGACGGTGGCACCGTGGCAACCCGCCGGCCCGTCGGTTGCCACCACTGCCACGGAACTGGCGACCCGGCGCATCGTCCGCACAAAGGCATCGCGCGCTGAAGGCGTGGGTGCGGTATGTGAGGTGCTTGGCATTGGCCATTCTCCTGTGCCGTCGCCTGATCCTGTCAGACGGCAACATATTGTCATAACGAAATTTTTGGCATATTTAATTCAAATAAATCGAATTGAACGAGGCCTCGCGTGAACATCATCGGGCTGCAAACGTTTGTATCCATTGTGGAGACTGGCAGCCTGGTGCGGGCATCCGAGCAACTGAATGTCACGCAATCCACCGTGACGGCCCGCCTGCGCACCCTGGAGCAGGAGCTGGGAGCCACCTTGCTGCACCGCCAGAAATCCGGCGTCACCTTGACCGCATCAGGCACCAAACTGCTGGGCTATGCCGAAATCATGATCGGGCTCTGGCGCCAGGCCCGGCAGGAAACCGCCCAGCCCCAGGGAACCGAACCGGTCTGCAATTTCGGCTGCGATCCCGACCTCTGGCCGGACCTTGGCAAACAGATTTTCGACGAGGTGAATGGCGGAAACCCGAGAATGGCGCTGTCGGTCTGGCCGGGAGACCAGACAGAACTTTACCGCAAGCTCAGTGCAGGTCTTCTGGATGTGGCGCTGACCTACCGGTTGGCAGCGCCTGGGAACCAGACCGTCTATCGCCTGCCGCCTGACGACCTTGTGCTCTATGCCACCGAAGCGGAGCGTCCCGTTCGTTTCGACCCCGGCTACATTTATGTTGATCTCGGAGCAGAATTTCTTACGAAGCACGCCTTGGCCTTTTCCGATGCGGGCACGGCCAGGGTAACCTTCGGCTCGGCCATCTGGGCGCTGAATTACATGCTTGAGAGGGGTGGCACCGCCTATCTGCCGCGGCGCCTCGCTTTGCCGCAGCTTCAGGCTGGCCGCCTGTTCGAAATGTTGGAGGCCCCCGCATTCACCCGCAACATTTTTCTGATCGTCAACCCCAATGCGGCATCACGTTGGCCATGGATGGCGGGCCTGGTTGCCAAGTTTGGTGTTTGATCGGGAAGGATCGGGATGGCAGGCCTTGGCCAAAGAATTGAAGTCTGTTGACTGCGTTGATAGCGGGAAATTGTTCAACACAAACTATTCGCCGACGAAATAACTCGCGTGAAGAGGTTGAAGCCTGGCAATTGCATGATCAACGGAATGCAAGTGAGTTCTCATCGCGGCAGCTGCATCCCCAGGGCTGCGATTGGCCAGGGCTTGGACAATGTCTTTGTGTTCAACGATAATTTCCAAAGTGTGGGCTGGCACACGATTTGCCAAATGTCCGACACGATCCCAAATCGACTTGACGCTTTGTACAGTTGTCCATACGCCTTCGAGCCGCGCCGCCCGAGCGACAAGCTGGTGGAAAGCCTCGTTATCGAGGAAAAAATTACTACTGTCGCATGATTTCGCATGATGCATTTGCTGGTCAAGATTTAACCGAGCCTCTATCGAATGCTGTTCATGAGCCTGACGGACGAACAAATACTTCCCAAAAATCTATTTCCAAACGGCGTGATCTGCAATTGGAAAGCAGCGAATTTCAGTGAAGGCTAAGGCGTCCCAACCAGTCGGCTCTTCATGTTCATGGTGACGGAGTATGGTAAGCCGTTTGCGTCATCGGCGAGCTTCGGGAACTGGTTTAGGGATCGCTGCAATGAAGCCGGGTTACCGGATTGCTCTGCCCATGGTTTGCGCAAATTGATTGCAACCCGCCTAGCGGAAGCCGGCGCGAGCGAGAATGCAATCTCTGCCATTCTGGCCTGGCGCCGCAACCGCCAAGCTTCGCACTACACAAAGGCCGCGAACATGAAGAAGCTGGCAGACATCGGAATGCAGCAACTTGCTAAAGACAGGACGTAGGAAGAACGGAAAAATGTACACCCTACGCCACAAATGTACACCCTCTCTCAAAATCCATTGAAAACAAAAGGAAATTTCGTGCAAATGAAAGAGTTGGTGCTCCCTGCGGGAATCGAACCCGCCTTTGCAACGTGAGAGGCTGCCGTCCTAACCGATAGACGAAGGGAGCTCTCCGAGGAATGGCCTTCCTATAGTAGGGCCGAGCGCCGAGCGCAAGCGCGCTACTTTGGCTTTGTGGCGATCCGCGAGACGACAGCATTCTTGCGGATATCGATGACGATGATTTCGGATCCGGTGTTGATGGCGATCTTGTCGCCGTCGAGGTCCATGGCCTGGACACTCGCACCTGCGGCCAAGCCAAGATCGATCACCGGCGGCGGACTCGTGTTGTCCTTAGCGCTCCTGCTCGTTGCTTTCCAGATGACCCCGCCCACCAGTGCAAAGAACGCCAACACGAGCAAGCCGCTCATGATATAGACGGCACCGATAATCAGCTTCGTCGACGGTGGCTCCGCCACGGGCGCCTGCTGATCCTGCGGGATCTCATCCATATCCGTCATGACCGAACCTTCCAGAAGTCTCGAAACCCTTGCCGATCAAGCCAGCCGGCTTGACCTGGCGCTGGTCCGCGCTTTTCCCGAATTCAGCCGGGCACGGCTTCAGACCCTTATCGCGGAAGGCGCTGTCGCTGTCGAGGGCAAGACGGTGACGGAATCGCGTCACAAGGTAAAACCGGGCAGCGCGCTGAGCGTCACCGTGCCCCTGCCGGTGGCGCCCGAGCCCAAGGCGGAAGAAATCGCCCTGTCGATCGTCTACGAAGACAAGGACATCATCGTCATCGACAAACCGGCCGGCCTCGTCGTTCACCCTGGTGCGGGCAATGAAACCGGCACCCTGGTGAATGCCCTGATCGCCCACTGCGGTGACAGCTTGTCAGGCATCGGCGGGGTCAGGCGGCCCGGCATCGTTCACCGTCTTGACAAGGACACCAGCGGACTTCTGGTCGTGGCCAAAAATGACCAAGCCCATCATGGCCTGTCGGAACAATTCGCAGCCCACGGCCGCGACGGCAGGCTGGAGCGCACCTATCAGGCCATCGTCTGGGGCCAGCCGGAGCGCCGCCTGGGCATGATCAACGCGCCGATCGACCGGAGTACCGCCAACCGCCAAAGAATGGCGGTGTCGCGCGGTGGCAACGCCCGCGAAGCCATAACGCACTACGAGGTGGTGGAACTTTTCGGCCTGCCGCCCGTTGCCAGTCTGATTACCTGCAGGCTCGAAACCGGCCGCACCCACCAGATCAGGGTGCATCTGGCGCACATCGGCCATCCGCTTCTGGGTGATCAAGTCTATGGTTCAGGCTTCCGCACTTCCGCCAAAAAGCTCGGGCTAGATGCCCAAATTGCACTCAAGGCCTTGAACAGACAGGCTCTTCACGCCACATCGCTGGGCTTTGTTCACCCGCGAACCGGCAAGGCCCTGCACTTCGAAAGCCCCGCACCAGATGATTTTGCAACGCTTCTCACGGCTTTAAGGTTGAACAACACGGAATCTTGATTATCTGTAACTCATCCGGTGTCTTATTTTCCACGTTATCTTGGAATACGAAAACGATCTCGACAGGAAAGGCTTTCAGAATGGCCAGAACAACCTCCCTCCCCGCGATTGCTTCCGGCGAAGCCGGACTGCAGCGCTACCTCCAGGACATCCGGCAGTTTCCCATGCTGCAACCGGAGGAAGAGTTCATGCTCGGCAAGCGCTGGAAAGAGCATGGCGATGCCAAGGCGGCCCAGAAACTCATCACCAGCCACCTTCGCCTGGTGGCCAAGATCGCCATGGGCTATCGGGGCTATGGCCTGCCGATTGGCGAGGTCATTTCCGAAGGTAATGTCGGTTTGATGCAGGCGGTCAAGAAATTCGAGCCTGACAAGGGTTTCCGTCTTGCCACCTACGCCATGTGGTGGATCAAGGCCTCGATTCAAGAGTTCGTCTTGCGATCGTGGTCACTCGTGAAGATGGGGACCACCGCCAACCAGAAGAAACTGTTCTTCAACTTGCGCAAGGTGAAGAGCCAGATCGAAGCCCTTGAGGAATGCGATCTCCGACCCGATCAGGTCAAGCTCATCGCCACCAAGCTCGGCGTCACCGAGGCTGATGTCGTCTCGATGAATCGGCGATTGGGCGGCGACACTTCGCTCAACGCGCATCTGCGCGACGACAGCGACGGCGAATGGCAGGATTGGCTGGTTGACGAGTCCGACAACCAGGAGGAAGTGCTGGTGCAGAGCGAGGAAAGCTCGATGCGCCATGGCCTCCTCAAGGATGCCATGGGCAAGCTGACTGACCGGGAGCGCCGGGTTTTCGAGGCGCGCCGGCTGCAGGACGACCCATCGACACTGGAAGATCTCAGCCAGGAGTTCGGCGTCTCGCGCGAGCGCATCCGCCAGATCGAGGTGCGGGCCTTCGACAAGGTGCAGAAGGCGGTGAAGAACGCTTCGCAACGCCTGCTGGCGCCGAAAACCTTGCCATCGGCAGCCACCGCCTGAACTCCATCAACACGACCGGCGGGGATGCCGTCTCCCGCCGGCCTTCCCTAAAACCTATTGAAACAAACCTTTGGCGCGCGGTGCCGCGAAAAAGATTTGTACCGCCCATATCTTATTTCCGCTCTGGATAACGCCCGTCGACACAAACTGATAATTGCGGCTTACCAGCGCCTTGCGGTGCGGCCGGCTTTTCACCCATTGTGCGAACAGGGCGCGCGCCTTCCGTGCATCCACCGGAGACTTTTGGGTGTCGCGCGCCGCATTCTCGGCAAGGCCCGGATAGCGGGTGATATCCTCGACGAATGATCTGATCCGGCTGTCGAAATCTTGGCCGGTGCTGGCTCTGTGGCCCATGAAGCCGTTGATCATCATGTCTGCCGCATGGGCCCGCGCCGCCGCCTGGAAGGTGGAATCGGCTTGCAATGGATGCTTGCCCTCCTCCGAGCGGTAGGCGTTGGCGAGCGCCACCAGTTCCCCTTCGAGGTCCGGCCGGTACTTCGATCCGGTAGGCGGGTTGGCGTTTAGACTCAAGGCGTAGTCGCGATAGGACCCCGCGGCGGCCGGCTGCATGGCCGCGAGAGCCCAAATCAGGAGTGCAAAAACCCCT
The DNA here is from genome assembly GCA_031431065.1 of Hyphomicrobiales bacterium. Classification (GTDB taxonomy): domain Bacteria; phylum Pseudomonadota; class Alphaproteobacteria; order Rhizobiales; family Aestuariivirgaceae; genus Aestuariivirga. Next base: position 11,324 of record JANPCS010000372.1, read on the forward strand.
GAAAACACGGTTAATCGTTCGATTCTTAGCAGCAATTTGAAGACTCCGTAAACCATTCGAACCAAAGCCACTCTGGCGCAAGCCAGGAACAAGCATAATTTACTCTTATTTCTCATTCCATTCCTTAGAAACAGCTAGGGATGACTTTGGGATCGGGGCTCTTGATGTTCTTTGGCAAGATCAGCGCGCTCGTTCGGAGGCCGGCCATTACCGGTCTCGGACTGGTTGGCCTGTGCGCCGGCATCGGAGCACTGGGCTATCTGCTGATAAGCGTGGCCACCCACAAGCTTCTGGAGGCTGAGGCCCGCATCGATGCCGTACGCTGGTCGCGCCACCTGACGGCCAACATGCCGGATCTGCCGCAGATCGCCGAAGGAGCGGCTCCGAGCGCTGCCTCCCAAGTGATGATCGACCGCACCCTGGCCGATGGATACCTTGTCTCCTTCAAGGTTTATGATGTCCGGGGTTTTCTCAAGCTGCGGTCGGATGATACCGGGATTGCCGCATTGGCGGGCGGTCACATCGCCGCTACAGATCCGGGCTTTGCGCCAGCCTTGGCCGCAACGGCAGGCGGCACGATTCTCACTGAAGTCCAACGCGGCGGCGAAACCGGCTTCATCGCATCGGAACTGCTGCCGATCAAGTCCGGACAGGCAACAGTCGGGTGGCTGCTTCTCAAGCTCGATCAGACCGAGCGCCAGAAACTCTTCAGCCGGGTTTCCGCTCAGGCGTCATTGGCAATTTGTTCGTTGCTGATTGCCGCGCCCTTGTTCGGTTTCTGGTATCGGGCCCGCAGCAAGGCGCAGCTTGAGCGTACGCTCGCTGCCCTGTCAAAGCGCGATCAACTCACCGGTTTCATGCTAAAATCCGCACTTCTTGAGAAAATCGGCGTGCATCTGAACGCCAGAGCCAATGATGCCAGGAGCGCGCTTATCCTCTGTGAATTGACTGGCGCATCGGCGATTGCCGGAACCTACGGCCAACATACCGAAGAACAGATGATCCGCGAGGCCGCGTGCCGCGTCGCCAACGTTGTTGCGGGGCGCGGCGCCATTGCCACGGCGAGCCGCGCCTCTTTCCTCATCTACATTGACGAGGTCAGCGACCCGATGTCGGCCCTCAGCCTGGCCAAGGATGTTTCGCTAGCCCTGAGTGCCGAAGCCGACTTCGACGGCGTGAAAATCTCCTGCCGCTGCCACTGCGGCATTGCCCTGACCAGCAGCGATGGCCGGACCGCCACGCAGTTGATGAGGAACGCCGAACTCGCCATCATCTCGCTGCGCGAGCAGGATGGGCCGGGCTATGGCTTCTACAATCCCGAACAAGCCAAGGAATCGAACCGCCGGTTGGCGGTCAGGCGAGCTTTGGCCGAAGCAACCGAGAAGCACCGCTTTCACCTCGATTTCCAGCCGGTCTATAACATCCGCACCGGCGAGTTGAACGGCTTCGAAGCCCTGATCCGCCTGCATGATAGCGAGCTTGGCAATGTCTCTCCCGCTGAATTCATTCCCATTGCGGAGGACAGCGGCCTGATCAACCAAATCGGCGCGTGGGCGCTGGATGAAGCCTGCCGCATCGCCGTGCAGTGGCCGTCTCATTTGATGGTGGCCGTTAACCTTTCGCCATCGCAGTTCATGTCGGGAACGCTGATTGCCGACGTCCGCCGGGCCCTCGATGACAACCAATACCCAAGTTATCGCCTCGAGGTGGAAATCACCGAAGGCACGCTGATGAACGACAGCGAAGTCGTGCTGCGCCAGCTGCGGATTCTCCGTGACATGGGCATCGCCGTGGCCCTTGACGACTTCGGAACCGGCTATTCCAGCCTGAGCTACCTGTGGAAATTCCCCTTCTCCAAACTCAAGATCGACCGCAGCTTTGTGAATGCGCTGGGTGAATCGGCCAGCGCCAAGGGCATCCTGCGTTCGATCATCAAGCTGGGCCACGGCCTCGGCCTCACCGTTACCGCCGAAGGTATCGAGAATCCGCGTCAGCTCAACACCTTGCGTGATTTGGGCTGCGACCTGGCTCAGGGCTATCTTCTCGACCGGCCGGCACGTATCGCCGACCTTGCGGCCATCATCCTGCGCAACTTCGCCAATGGCCTGAGCCGCCGCGCCCGCGAACAGGATTCGAAGAAAACCGCCGCCTGACCAGTTCCAATTGCGGCTTTTCTTTCAACCGCGCGCGGTCTAGGGTCCGGCCACCAGAAACAGCGGACA
>JANPCS010000373.1:0-5490 GCA_031431065.1 Hyphomicrobiales bacterium
CGTGGGCTGGGCGGCGGGCCGCAACGAGATGCTGGCGGCAACCGAGAACCGCGCCTTCAATCACAATGCCGCGGCCGTCATCTTCGATCAGGCCATCCGTGAACTGATGAGTCTGGTGCGGGCTCACGGCGGCAGCGAAGCGAGCGTCTGGGGCATGCCAGGCGCCGGCGATCTCTATGTCACCTGCCAGGCCGGCCGCAATTCCAGGCTGGGCAACAACCTGGGCCGCGGTCTTACTTACGGTGAAACCAAACAAGGTCCGATGTCGGGAGACACCATCGAAGGCGCCGAACTTGGGCTTGCCGTGGCGGATACGTTGCGCGCCATGATGGCGTCCGGAACATTGCAGGCCGATCGATTGCCGCTGACGTCTTGCCTGCTCGACGCCCTGACACAAGATGCGCCTTTGAACATTCCCTGGACCTCGTTTCACCGCGAGAGCTGAGACGCAATGATGGAAGATGCCGAAGCCGCCAGCACCCTGCCCGATGACATTCAACCGGCGGCGCCTGTGCAATTGCGTGTCGATCCCGAAGAGCAGCTCGCCACGAGGGCCGCCTGGCTGTATTTCGTTGCCGGCCTCACCCAGGCGCAGATCGGCAAGAATCTCGGGATCAACCGCACCCGCGTTAACCGCCTGCTGGCCCAGGCGCGCGGCGAGGGCCTGGTGCAGATCAACATCACCGGCCGCCTGGCCGGATGCGTGGCGCTCGAAGAAAAGTTGAAGAAGCAATATAGCCTCGCCGGCGCCGTCGTCGTGCCCACACCGCCCGATCAGGCGCTGATCCCGCAGGTCATCGCCACGGCGGCCGGTGCGGCTTTGGCCGAGCGCTTGAAGGACGGCATGTCGGTTGGTGTCGGCTGGGGCCGCACCTTGCGCCTGTCGCTGCAATCGGTGCCGCGCCGCTCGCTGAAGCGGCTCTCCGTCGTGTCGCTGCTGGGCGGCCTGACGCGCGGCTCGGCCATGAACCCGCACGAGACCGCCTCGCACCTGGCCGATCTCCTCGACGCCCAGTGCTATTATGTTGCGGCCCCGGCCTTGACCGACACCGAATCGACGCGCGACCTTTTGATCGCCCAGCCGATGCTGCGTGAAATCTTCGAGCGCGGCGAGAAGGTCGACCTGGCCTTCCTCTCGGTCGGCGAACTCTCTCACTCATGCACCATGACCAGGGTTGGCCTGGTCTCGCGATCGGAAGTCGACGATCTCGCGGCGGCAGGAGCCGTGGGCGACATCTGCGCTCACTGGATCGACGATCGCGGCCGTCTCGTCGATCATCCCTTGAACTCGCGTGCCGTCGCCCTGCCGCCGCAGAAACTGCGCGCCATCCCGTGCGTCGTCATCGCCTCCGGCGGCCTCAGCAAGACCGCGGTCATTCGCGGCGTGTTGAAGGGCTCGATGTGCAATGTGCTGATCACCGACGAGCAGACCGCGGCGGCCGTGCTGGCGATGGAGGCCCGATGAGCATTGACGCGGTTCTGGGAATCGACATCGGAACATCGGGCGTGCGCATCGCCGCCATCGATCGCGCCAACAATTTGAAGGCGATGTCCGTGAGCCCCATCGTGGCGCCGCTGCAGACCGGCTTCCGCATCTTGCAGGACCCGGCGATCTGGTGGCAGGCGGTGCTCGCGGCATTCAAGGGGCTCGATCTCGCGGGCCTCAATATCCGCGCCCTGGCGGTTGATGGCACCTCAGGCACCATTCTGCCGGTGCATGCCGATGGCCGTGCGGCAGGCCTCGCCTCGATGTACAATGATGTCGCGGAACCCGAACACATCGCCCGCATTGTGGGTGTGGCGCCGAAGGAAACCGCCGCACTCGGCGCCACCTCGGCCCTGGCCCGCGCCATGGCGATGCGCGGCGAAGGTCAGCGGATCATTCATCAGGCCGACTGGATCGCCGGCCAGCTGTCGGGTACTTACACGATCACCGATGAGAACAACGCCTTGAAGTCAGGCTATGATCCCATCGCCCGAAAATGGCCGGAGTGGATCGCCGCCAGCGGCTTTGATGCGGCGATTTTTCCCACGGTTGTGGCGGCCGGTACACGCGTGGCAACCATCAGGCCGGATGTCGCGGCGGCCCTTGGGCTGCCTTCAGATGTGGCGGTCGTCTCCGGCACCACCGATGGCTGCGCCGCCTTCCTGGCCAGTGGTGCGGCTGAACCAGGCGACGGCGTCACCTCGCTCGGCACCACGCTGACGCTGAAGCTGCTGTCGGCAAAGCCGGTCTTCGCGCCGGACTTCGGCATTTACAGCCACCGCATCGGCGGGCAATGGCTGGCGGGTGGCGCATCGAATACCGGAGGTGCGGCTATCGGTAAATACTTCACCAGACAGGATATCGCCCGCCTGACGCCGCTGCTCGATCCCGAAAACCCCACCGGCCTCGACTACTATCCCCTGGCCAGACCCGGCGAGCGTTTCCCGGTCAACGACCCGAATTTCGCGCCGCGTGTCGCACCGCGCCCCGCCGATGACCGCATCTTCTTTCAGGCCATGCTCGAAGGCATCGCCGCCATCGAGGCCAAGGCCTACGCCAAACTGGGTGAACTCGGCGCCTCGCCGCTGACCTCGATCCGCAGCGCTGGCGGAGGTGCATCGAATGCCGCCTGGACCAGGATCAGATTGAAAGCCTTGGGCATAGCGGAGCGCCCGTCGTCAAGCGAACATGCGGCGGCCGGCACCGCCCGCCTCGCCTGGCGCGGCATCGGCCATGCAAATTAACGGCCTCCGCGAGATCGCCGGTCAATTCGACGGCATGCTGATCGACCAGTTCGGCGTCATCCACGATGGCCAAGAACCCTATCGCGGAACCCTCCGTATACTGAGGAAATTGCACGATCTGGGAATTCCCGTCGCGGTGATGACCAACTCCGGCAAACGCGCCGAAGCCAATCGCCAGCGGCTGGTCAAAATGGGCGTACCACGCGAACATTTCACAGATTGCATAAGCTCCGGCGAGGTGGCCTATCGTACGCTGTTACCCAGTTCCCACGTCCCCTCCTTTTGTTTCCCCTCCCCCTTGTGGGGAGGGGCAGGGGTGGGGGTCCGCGAGTCCCACAACCAACCACCCCCCACCCCAACCCCTCCCCACAAGGGGGAGGGGCTACATGGTGGCGAGGCTTTGAAAGTGTTTCTCATCGGCAGGGATGGTGAAGACTACGGCTTCAGTGGAATCACCTTCGTCGATGATCCCCGCGCCGCCGATATCATTCTCATCCTCGGCTCCAATGCACCCGATACTTCGCTCGAAGATTATCGCAAGTTACTCACCGGCCTGTCGCTTCCCGCCATCTGTTGCAATCCCGACAAGCTGATGTTGACGCCGCACGGCCTGCTGCCGGCGCCCGGCGCCATCGCCGCACTCTATGAGGAGATGGGGAGCAAGGTCTCCTGGATCGGCAAGCCCTATCCTGAGATCTACCACCACGCCACCAAACTCATCGGCAACCCGAAGCGCATCCTGTGCATCGGCGACAGTGCCGAGCATGATGTGGCGGGAGGGCGCAACGCCGGCCATGCGACGCTCCTGGTGATGACCGGGGTCTCGGAAGGCCGCGATGTCACAGCGCTTCAACCACAGCCCGATTTCTGGATGAAGTCCTTCACATGGTAGAATTGCAAAAGCTCCGCGAATTGTCGGCACGCGCCGGTGCCGATCCGTTGTTGGTCCAGGCGGCGGGCGGCAACACCTCGTTGAAAGACGATGGCGTCATGTGGATCAAGTCCTCGGGCACCTGGCTCAAGGACGCCGCCACGCGCGATATCTTCGTGGCCGTCGATCACCAAGCCATTTTGACTGCCCTCGCCCGGAACGATCCCGCCTGCGAGTCCTGCACCGGCTTCGTCCGTGGCGATCTCAACGCCAGCGGTCTGCGTCCGTCGATTGAAACCACCGTCCATGCCCTGTTGCCGCAGCGTGTTGTCGTCCACGTTCACTGCGTCAACACCATCGCCTGGGCCATCCGTGCCGACGCCGAACAGCGGCTCTCCGAAAAACTCCAAGAATTTTCCTGGGCCTTTATTCCTTATGCCAGGCCCGGCCTGCCGCTCGCTGGCGCCATCTCGTCGAGACTCAAACCGGGCGTCAATGTGCTGGTGCTCGGCAATCATGGCCTCGTCGTGGCAGCCGATTCCGTTGCTGCGGCTGCAACGCTGCTGGATCGCGTCGTGGCGGCCGTGTCGAAGCCCGTCCGCGCCGCAATGAAGCCCGATCGCGCGGCGTTGGCAGAGCGTTGCGCCGGCACCGCCTATCAGCCTGCCATCATGGATGAGACGCACGCGCTGGCCACCGATCTTCTGGCAGTCGCACGTGGCAAGTCGCTTGTCTTCTATCCCGATCACGTCGTGTTCTTGGGCGTCGGTATCGCCACCAGCTTCGATGGCGATCCGCCGCTCGCCGCCATTCCCGGTGAGGGCGTCTTGATCCACCAGAATGCCAAGCCGGCCATCGAACCGATGGGCCGCTGCCTCGCCGATGTCATGCGCCGCGTTGAGGAGAGTGACCCGCTGGTCGCCCTGACCGATCGGGACATCGACCGCCTGGTGAATTGGGACGCCGAGAAGTATCGCCAGACGCTGAAGCCCTAAGCCTTCAGCAGCCACTGGTGCTCCGGCGCGTTGTGGAATTTCCACGTGCGGCTAGGGCCGGCCATGACGTTGAGATAGTAGAGATCGTAGCCATGCGTGGTGGCGCAGGGGTGATAGCCCTTGGGCACCAGCGTCACGTCGCCATCCTCCACCGCCATCGCCTCGTCGAGCGAACGGTCGTCGGTATAGACGCGCTGGAAGGCAAAGCCCTGTGGCGGATCGATGCGATGATAGTAAGTCTCCTCCAGCAGCGACTCATGCGGAAGATTATCCTGGTCATGCTTGTGCGGCGGATAGGACGAGGTATTGCCGCCGGGCGTGATCACCTCCACCACCAGCAGGCCTTCGGCCGGTTCCCACTCGGGGATGATGTTGGTCACATGCCGCACGTTCGAACCCTTGCCGCGTGTTTCCTGGTGCAGACAATCGGGGCCGATCACTCGCGCCGGGAGCTTGCCCTCGCCCGGTGCTGTACACACCGCGAGTGTCACATCATTCATTGCCAGCACCGACCACGTCACGCCCGCTGGTACATAGACCGACCACGGTTTGCCTTCGAACGGCGAGGAACGCTCGCCAAGCGTTCCAAAATCCTGCGCGTCCACCTTGACCTTCCCTCTGCCCGATATGAACACCAGGCACACCTCGCGGCCCGCTTCGCCACCTTCGGCCTTCTGCCCGGACTTGAGCTTCCAGACATCGAAGCCAACATAAGTCCACCCAGCGGACTGCGGCGTAACTTGCACGATCCTGCCTTCGTCAGCCTGCGGATTAATTTTCAAATTCGGCATGCCGTTTTCTCCCTTGCTTTCGCGTCCTCTCCCCCGAAAGTGGGAGAGGAACGGGGCCCGCGGCGTGAGCGGTGGGATAGGTGAGGTATCACCCCCGCGAGCC
>JANPCS010000374.1:0-5892 GCA_031431065.1 Hyphomicrobiales bacterium
GGCCTTGATGTTCCAGGGGCCGGGGCGCTTCACCTGGCCGCCGAGCACCAGGTTCTCCTCAACTGAGAGCGACGGAAACAGCCGGCGCCCTTCCGGCACCAGCGCGATGCCCTTGGCGACGATGTCATTGGCCACCAGCGTGTGAATGGCCTCGCCCTTGAAGTGGATCGTGCCGGACTTCCTGGGGAGAAGACCGCAAATGCATTTCAGCAACGTGCTCTTGCCAGCACCATTGGCGCCGATGAGCGACAGGACTTCACCCTTCTTCAGCGCAAAGGAAAACCCATGCAGCACCTTGGCATCGCCATACCAGGCCTCGAGGTTCTCGACCGAGAGGATGGCCTCAGACATGCGCGTCCTCGCCGAGATAGACGCTCTTCACGTCCTTGCTTTTCATGACATCATCGGGCTTGCCGTCGGCAATCAGCTTGCCGAAATTAAGCACCACCAGGCGCTGCGCCACCGACAACAGCGCATGCACCACATGTTCGATCCACACGATGGTGACGCCCGAGGCATGGACATCGCGGATGGCGCCGAGCAGCGATTGGCATTCGCGATCGGTCAGGCCGCCGGCAATTTCATCGAGCAGCAGGAGTTCCGGTTCGGTGGCGAGCGCGCGGGCCAATTCCAGGCGCTTGCGCTCCAACAAGGTGATTGAACTCGCCAGCTGGTTGGCCCTGGCCTTCATGCCGGTGAGCTCCATGACCTTGAGCGCATGGGACTCAGGGTCTGCCGCGGCGCGGCCAAAGGCGGCGCCGACCAGAATGTTCTCGAACACCGTCATGCCGTTGAACGGATGTGGCACTTGAAATGAGCGTGAAATGCCGGACTTGCAGCGGACCGCCACACCAGCCGAAGTGATATCCTGACCCTTGAAAAGCACGCGGCCCGTGTCGGCCTTCACGGTTCCGGCAATGAGGTTGAACAGCGTTGTCTTGCCGGCCCCATTGGGGCCAAGAATGCCGACGATCTCGCCCTTTGTGACGTCAAGGCTCACTGCGTCGGCAACCACCAACGCGCCGTAGCGCTTGCTCAGGTTTTCCAGCGAAAGGAGAGCCATCTGATTGGAATAAGGGCGGCTGTTGTACGCCGCCCTTGCCCTTGCTTACATCAGCCGATGGTGCGCAACGTGCCGCCGGCCGGAATTTCCGGGTGCTGCGGGTTGTTGGTGATCACCAATTCTAGACCCTTTGCGGTCTTGGTCCACTGCCCGCCGACCAGCGGCGTCTTGCAGACATTCTTCACCGGATTATTGGGTCCGCCCTTCCAGGCGATGGGGCCGATGATGGTGTCAAGCTCAGTCTCGCCTATGGCCGCCAGAATCGCTTCCGGATCGTTCAGATCCTTAGCACGTTTGATCACGTCGAAGGCCAGTTCGAACAGCGCGTGGGCAAAGCCCAGTGGCTGCGTCCAAGGCCGGCCCGTGCCTGCGGTATAGGCATCGCAGAGTTCCTTAGCTGTCTGGCCGGTGAGGCTGGACTTGAAGGGATGGTTCGGAGACCACCAGATTTCGGTGGTCAGACCATCGCCGCGATCGCCCAGCGCCTCGACGGAGGACGGGAACAGCAGCGCCTTGCCGACCGTCACCACCTTTGGCTTGAAGCCCTGCTGTGCGCATTGGCCCCAGAAGGTCGCGAAGTCCGGCGGGATCATGACGCCGGTGACGATTTCAGCACCGGCTTCCTTGAAGGCCGAAATCTGCGCCGAGAAATCATTGCTCAGCGGCTCATAGCGGCCCGGATCGATGAGCCTGTAGCCGGCTGCTTCCAGAGGTTTGGGGAAGCCGATGTTCGGATCGCCCCAGGCATTGCCGTCGGCATCGTTGGCGAACACGCCGCCCACAACTTTTGCAGCACCGGACTTGTCCCAGATGTCGATGAAGTTGGCGATGACATCCTCAAGGCCCCAGAAACAGTGGTAAGTATACTTGAAGCCCTTTGCCGGATCGCCGCCACGGCCGAAGAAGAAGGTCTGCCACGGTGCGTCATCGGATATGCAGGGAATGCCGTTGAGTTCGGCCTGATCCGAGACCGGGTTCACCGTATCGGGCGTGCCCTTGGTCAACAGCATCTTGACCTGGTCTTTTTCGATCAGCTCGGTTGCCACCTCAGCGGCCCGGTTGGGATTTGACTGGCTGTCCTTCTGGATGATCTCGACCGGCACCGGCAGCTTGGCCATGACATCCTTCAAACCATCGACCACCCAGCTCGTGGCCTCGCCAAATCCGGCGATCGGGCCGGTCACCGGGCCGACTTTGCCGATCTTGAAGACATCCGCCGCATAGGCCCGGCGCAACACGGCGGGTGCCGCGATGAGGCCCGCTCCAGCCTTCAGAAGGCCGCGCCGGTTCAGTTTCACGAGTCTTGTCATGTGTTCCCTCCTGGTAATCCTGTTTGGACCAAGCCTTCTTGCGAGGCTCGAATTCAACGCCGGAACCTTTCGGCAAAGCCGAAGCGAAGTCAAGCGGCTTGTTCGCAGATTGACATTTGTTCAAAATACGCACACGCTGGCGCATGGCTCGAAAACCCACCGACCTGCTCGGCAGCTTTGCAAAAGGCCTTTCGGTCATTGAGGCCTTCACCGCCGAAAGGACAAAGCTGACGATTTCGGATGCCGCTGCCGCCACAGGATTGGACCGGGCAGCAGCACGGCGTTGCCTGCTCACCCTGACTGAACTCGGCTATGCGGACTTTGACGGCAAGAACTTCAGCCTGACGCCGCGCATCCTGCGCCTCGGCACATCGTGCCTGGCCACCTTGCCGTTGCCGCGCATCGTCCAGCCTCTGCTTGACAAACTCTCGGCCGAAATCGGCCAAAGCACATCGGTTTCAATTCTCGATCGGGGCGAGATCGTCTATGTGGCGCGCGCCGCCCAGCAGCGGCTGATGTCGATCAACCTGATGGCCGGCAGCCGCTTGCCGGCCAGTTGTACCTCGATGGGGCGCGTGCTGCTGGCCAATCTGTCCGATGCGGAAGTCCGCAAGATATTGAAGGATATGCCGCCAAGAAAGCGGACGCCGAAGACCATCACCAGTCCCGAAAAAATCCTGCAGCTCGTCAGGCGCGCCAGAACCGAGGGATTCGCGATTGTCGATCAGGAAATCGAAATCGGCCTGCGCTCCATCGCCGTGCCCTTGTTCGACTCGCGCGGCCGGACGGTTGCGGCGCTCAACGCCGGCGTCGCCGCCGTGCAAGACAGTGCCGGCGAATTGAAGCACTTGTATCTGGACAAACTACGCGCCGTGCAGACGATGCTGAAACCGCTGCTGAGTTAACGGGGAGCGTTAAACACGTGGCACGCCTCAAATGATCGGCGTTCCGGGATCCTGGCCCAGCAGGATCTTGCCGTATATCTCCGCACCGGCATCGTAAAGCAGGAAACCATGCATTGAGGTCGCCTGTAAATTGCGGAAGGCCCGCTGGATCGGGCTCTTCAGCGAAAGGCCAGCGGCACCGCCAATGGTCAGGAGATCCTGCACCGCCTCGCGGCACAGGCGCGGCACCAGGCAGATGTCCATACGGATGCGCCCACGCACATCCATCGGCATCTTCTCGCCACGCCTGGCATAGGCATCTATATCATCGGCGATCCTGTAAAGCACAAGCTCGGCGGCATGAATCTTCGAGGCGGATTCGCCAAGTATCTTTTGCAGCGGCTGCCATTCATGCGAGATGTGCGGAGTGTAAAGCACCATCTTGCCGGGCACCACCTTGATGAATTCATCGAGTGCGGCGCGCGCCGTGCCCGTGGCACCCGACGCAATGCACAGGCCAAGCACCGGTGCGGCCTGCGACTTGAACACGGTGGGTGCGTTGGGATCGGTGTAGGGAGTGGTTTGATTATCCAGCAGAGCCGCGAGCGACAGATAGCGATGGGCGGGGATTTCGACATCCTTGCAGCGCACCGAATTGCTTCCCGTTCCCTGCAGCCCCGCAACATGCCAGTCGTCGAGAATTTCGAGTTTGCCGCGTTCCACCAGCAAATCGCCCACGTCGAGCATGTGGCCCGCTTCATCGCGTATTTCGGCCCCGAGCAAGAGCCACTCCACCACCGCATTGCCCGATGCAAATGGCCAGAAGCCACTGAGCACATAGGAACCATCAGCCTTGCGCACCGCTTTGCCGCGCGGACCGATGACGGCCGATACGGGATGATTGCCGCCATCGGCGAAAACATCCTGCTGAGCCTTCTGGTTGAAGTGACCGAACATCCAGCTATGGGCCTGCCAAACCCCCAACACCCAGGCCGAAGCGGAGCAGCCATAGGCAACCGCTGAAATCACATCCACATGGGCGCGCATGCTCAACTCGTGGCCGCCGCAAGATGCTGGCTGAATGGTTTGCAGCAAGCCGTTCTTGATCAGCAGGTCAGCGCTCTCGGGCGGAATCCGGCGCAGCTCTTCAGCCTTCGCCGCATGCTTCTGCAATTCGGGGATGATCGAAACGGCAATTCTCTTGGCATCGGCCTCGGTCATGCGCGTACTGGCATGGACGTTCATTGGTTTCTCCATTCTCACCTGTTTCAGACGAGTATCAGTCAGTTTCGGCTTCGAATCACCCCAAAAATCCGTCATCCTCCGCGAAAGCGGAGGAACCATTTGCCCGCGTGGCGAAATGGATGGTCCGCTGTTGCGGACCATGACGGGTGGGGACGGGCACCCCAGCTCAGCTGAACGTGTGGCCCGGCGGATAGGGGATCACCACCAGCATCTTGCAGACGTGGTTCGAGCGGTTGACGATCTCGCGCACTTCGCTCGGCGCGATAGTGCAGGAATCCATGGCGCGAAGCATCGTCTCCTCCCCGCCAACGATCACCGTCATCTCGCCTTCGAGAACCACATAGACCTTTTCGAATGGCGTAGAGTCTGGCCCTGCCCCGCCGCCCGGCAGGAATTGCGAATACCCGACCCATTGGTTCCTGGGGCCGCCTGCCTCAAAACCCTGCAGTCTCAATCCTGCAACGCCGCGATGATTGGGCGCTTCATAGGGTTTTGCATCCTGGAATCTCTTGACGAGCATAAGTCACTCAACTCTGCGCTTCGTGATTGACGATGAAGTCCTTGGGGATCTCGGGACCCCACAGATAGATCGAGTCTTCCGGCGGATAGTCGCCCGCATCCCAGTCGCAGGTCGAGGGAATGTAGTCGATGTCGGCGGAATATTCCGAGTAACTTCCCCAGGGATCGCGCACATAGTGAAAGTAGTTGGACCCCAGAACATGGCGCCCGACGCCCCAGCCCTTGGCGAAGCCCTTGTCCGCCATCTGCATGGCGCCCTTGCCGATCTCGTTGATCGAGCCGACATCCCAGCTGCAATGGTGCAGGCCAGGCGCCGACGACTTGGCAAAAGCAATCAAGTGATGGTCGGAACCATGAATGCCATGCATGAAACAGATGCCATCGCCCGAGCGGTCGGAGAGGCGCAGGCCCAGCACGCGGCTGTAGAAATCGAGGGCCTTCGGCACATCGGCGGTAAAACACAGCACATGCGCCAACCGGGTTGGGCGCACCCGTGTTGCCTTGGAGCGTTGCGGTGCCGCCGCCACACCTGCAGGTCCGCTTTTCATGTCAAATGGCGATTTCATGTTGAGTGAGGTTTTCTCCGCAACTTTCAATTCCACCAGCACGTCATTGTGATCGCGGAACCAGACGCCGTTCGAATCGAATCCGGCCGGCGCATGCATCAGCCGCACGCCCTCAGCCTCGATCCGCTTCTTCATCGGCTCGAAGTCTTCCTCGAACGCGGCAAAAGACAGGAAGTTCAGTTTCTTGCGCTGGCCCTCGGCGATGCCGGCCCAGCTCTGGCTCGATCCGAACGTGTAGATACCAAGCCCATTGCCTTCTTCGCGTACATCGAGGCCGAAGGACCTGTAGAAATCTTCGGCCACGC
>JANPCS010000375.1:0-7277 GCA_031431065.1 Hyphomicrobiales bacterium
CGAACAGCTCAGGCCCAATCGGATTGATGTCGCCGCCTGAATCGAGATAGGTGCGTATGTCAAGTTCACCGGCGAGAAATGCACCAGCGATCAGTCCTGACGTGGTGATCTTCTGGCCATCGAGCACCTGGCCCTCGAAGCGCGCATAGTCACCGAGCGCCGCCCACAGGAATTTCATGTAGAGTCGCGCCGCCACATCCTGCGCTTCCGGATCGAAGAGAAATCCCTCCTCGCTGGTGACACCCTGGCGGCCGGTGAAGCGCCCGGCATAGTCATTGACGCCCGGCGATTTGTCGGGGAACACGAATTTCACGGCAATGAGTTGGGCTTCATCCAGTTGATAGCGGCCAAGTTCATTGTCCAAACCAACGAAGGCATAGTCATCGCCGGATTCCAGCAGCCCCAGCCGGTCGAAAAACTGGTTGTAGTTACCCTTGCTCATCACTCAACTCCCGCCCCCCGGGTTTCAACAGGGGCGGAGAATGCTCGGCAATGCGAGCCCGAGTCAACATTTAGCTGGCGTTCCGGGCCCAACGCGCAAACAAAAAGGGCGGCCCCCGGGACCGCCCTGGATCGCTCAGAGATCATGCGGAGGGTCAAGCGTGGTCATGGCCTTCATGCGAGTCATCGGCCAGGGCCAGCGCATCGGCGTCCTCGTCCTGCACCATGGCCTGGAGTTCTTGCCTGCTTACCTGCTTGTCCGAAACCTTGGCCTTGGCGACGATCGAGTCGACGACCTTCTGCTCGAACAGGGGTCCGCGCAGTTCCATCATGGCTTGCGGGTTCTTGCGGTAATAGTCGAGGACCTGCTTCTCCTGGCCGGGGAACTGGCGCATGCGGGCCATCAGGGCATTCTGCAGCTCCTGCTCGGCGATGGTCACGCCTTCCTTTTCGCCCAGCGTGCCCAACACCAGACCCAAGCGCACACGGCGCTCGGCAATGGCGCGATATTCCTTGCGGGCTTCTTCCTCGGTGGTCTTCTCGTCCTCGAAGCTCTTCTTGGCGCGGCCCATCTCGGCGATCAGCGCGTTCCAGATGCCGCCGAACTCGGCCTCGACCAGCTTCTCGGGCAGTTCGAAGGTGTACATCTTGTCGAGCGCATCGAGCACGTCGCGCTTCAGCTTCATGGTGGTCATCTGGCCGAATTCGCCGGCCACGCGCTCCTTCACCATGTCCTTGAGCTTGGCCAGATCCTCGAAGCCCATCTTCTTGGCGAAATCGTCGTCGATGACGGTTTCCTTCATGCCCTCGACCTTGGTCACCTTGGTGGCAAACGAGGCAGCCTTGCCGGCCAGGTCCTTGACGCCATAGGTTTCGGGGAAGGTCACATTCACCGTCACATCGTCACCCGCCTTGCAACCGATCAGCTGATCCTCGAAGCCGGGGATGAACTGGCCGGAGCCGATTTCAAGCGCCACGTCTTCCGCCGTGCCACCGTCAAAGGCGTTGCCATCGATGGTGCCGATAAAGTTGATGGTCAGGCGGTCGCCCTTTTCGGCGATTCCGGTTTTTTCTTCGAAGTTCTTGGCCTGGGATGACAGACGGGTGAGCGTCTCGCCGATGTGATCGTCGTTCACCTCGACCACGTGGCGGGTCAGATCGAGGCCGCCGTGATCCTGGAGTTCGAATTCCGGAATGATCTCGAAGGCCACCGAGAACGACAGGTCGCCCTTGCCGTCCATCACGGCGTTCACTTCGGCCTCGTCTTCCGGCAGCTTCACTTCCGGCCGGTAGGCGGGCTTCAGCTTGCGGTCGGCGAGGATGGCCTTCGACTGGTCGTCGATGGCCTTCTGCACCACTTCCGCCATGGCCGACTTGCCATATACGCGCTTCAGATGCGGCACCGGAACCTTGCCAGGGCGGAAGCCCTTGATATTGGCCTTGAGCGAAAGCTCTTTCAGCTTGTCGTTCAACCCCTTGTCGAGTTCGGCGGCATTGACAACGACCTTGAATTCGCGCTTGAGCCCGGAGCTCAGAGTTTCGGTAACCTGCATTGTGTCTCGCTCTCGTCCTACAGAATCGGTTTTGGCCGTGAAGCCGAAGGAACCTCAAGGCACGATGGTGCGGGCGGAGGGACTTGAACCCCCACGGGTTTCCCCACAGGAACCTAAATCCTGCGTGTCTGCCAATTTCACCACGCCCGCGTGCCAATGGCGCCCAGGTGTTGCAATCGGCGCGGTCTATAGCAGAGCGGTTTGGGGGATGCCAGTGGAGAAAATCAGAAGGCCAGCGCCGCGTTGAGACCGTCCCGCAAGCGGTTCCAGACACTCTGATCGCGGTAAGGTTCGCGTGCCAGGCCAAGCTGCCAATCGGGCTGGCGGCCTTGCTGCTTCAACCGGGCCAGCATCGCCCTCGCCTGCTCGGGTCTTCCGAGGTGAGCGTAGCAGGCCAGCGCATACATGTTGTCCCAGGCGAAGGCGCCAATGTGCTCTACGCCTGCCAGCGTTTCTTCATACCGGCCCTCGGCGAAGGCAATCACACCATTGAATTCCGCAAACCAGGGCGGCGGCAGCGGTTCAAGCCGGAAGGCCTGGGCCATCAATTGCCTGGCTTCGCTGCATTTGCCATCATAGGCCAGAACCAAGGCACGATTGACCAGCATGGCGGGATCACCCGGGTTTGCGGCAATGCCCTTTTCGCTGCTCGTCAATGCGCCATCGAGATTGCCGGCACATATGAGCGCCCAGGCCTCGACGGTATAGCAAAGGGCATTGAGAGGATCGAGTGCCACCGCCTCTGCCGCCAGGGCCGCGCCCTTGATGGCGCCTTCCTCGACAAAGTCCTGAATCCAGGCCTCGCAATGCGTCACACTCAACCACGCCACCGCGTCCGCGTTGGTTGGATCATGCGCAATTGCCTGTTCAAAACTGTGGCGCGCGGCGAGATTGCCTTCCGGCGTCAGTTTTCTGAATTGCCAATAGCCCTTGAGCGTGTGAGCGTAGCTCGAGAGATTGGCCGTTGGCCGCGCTGCGAACCGCACATTCATTTCAATGTCGTGCTGTCTCGATATGGCCGCCGCAACCAGTTGGCTGATCTCGTCCTGAAGCGCGAAAATATCGGCGATCGGCCGGTCGTAATGCTGGGCCCAGATTGCTTCACCACTTTCAACATTGGACAAGCGCAAGGCGATGCGAATGCGCTCGCCCGCCCGCCTTACCGTTCCAGTGACGGCAAAGTCGGCTTTGAGCTTGTCGCCGATCGCCGTGAAATCGGGCGACGTGCCACGAAAGGCCGAGGCGGAATATTGACCTATTACCGATATCTTGCGGAAGCGGACCAAGCGGTCGGTGATGTCGCCGGTGATGCCGTCGCTGAAATACTGCTGCTCGGGATCGCCACTCAGATTTTCGAATGGCAAAACCACGATCACCGGCTTGCGGCCGCTGGACTGTGGCGGAGATTTTACCGGCTCAAGGCTGACTTCGCTGGGCGGCGGACCCGCATACTTATATCCGCGCCCGTGCACGGTGACGATGAAGGTGGGGTCCACGGCCTTGCGCAGCGCCGAGACATGCACCTGCAGCGTGTTTTCTTCCACCACAACGCCTGGCCAGACGGTGGCGAAGATCGCGTCCTTGCTCACCACCTCGCCGGCATGATCCAGCAGCACGCACAGCAAATCAAAGGCACGGGCCGATAATTCAACCGGACCATCCGGCCCCTCGACGCGGCGTTCCTGCCGACTGAGCCGGTAGGGACCGAATACCTTGATCATATCAACCGTTGCTCTTGGCCAGCGCCAGCGCCTTCGATATGCCCGCAACCAGGCGGGCCCGGGGCTCGGGGTCGCGGAAGGGCTCGTCCTCCGCCACCACCAGCAAGTTCCAGTTCCGCTCCGTCACACGCGGCATGACCTGGGCTATCGCGGCAGCATCTCCCAGATGGCCCAGACAGCCGAGGACATAGGCCGTGTTGAATACGCAGTCCGGCAACGGCGCAAAACCCGGCAGGGCCTCGGCATATGCGCCCCTGGCGAAGGCCGCGATGCCGCGGAACTCGGCATATGACAGCGGCGGCAAAGGATTGAGTTTCTCGGCCTGACCGAGAAGTTCATCCGCACTTTCGTCTTCGCCTTTGTAGATATTCAGTAGAGCCATTTCCGCCAGCACATTCGGGTCGCCGGGATTCGCCTGAAATGCCTTACGATAAACCGCCGTGGCAGCGTCGCAGCCTTCGGCCCACAGAAGCGCAAATCCAAGCGCCGTGTGGCACATTGCGCTGGACGGATCGAGTTCGACAGCCCGCTTTCCGAGTTCCACACTCTTGGCCAGCTGGTCCCTGTCGTGATTCATCAACCAGCTAATTACGTGATAGGACGACAACCAGCGCAGCGCCTCGGCATTTGCCGGATTGATGGCGAGGGCGTCGCGGAACAGCGCGGCTGCCTTTTCATTGCCGTCCATTGTGAATGAATTGAAGTGCCAGATGCCACGCAACACCTGCTCGTAACTCGTCACATCCCGGGCTATTCCACCATGCCGCGCCGAAGCCTCGGCCTCGACACGGCCCATCAGCGTGCTGGCAATCAGCGCGGCAACTTCATCTTGCAAGTCGAAGATGTCTTCCAGAGGCCGGTCGTAATTCTCGGCCCACACGGCATTTCCGGTCGCGGGGTCGGTCAGCCGCGCGGACACCCGCACGCGCTGTCCGGATTTGCGGATGCTGCCGGTCAGAACAAAGTCGGCTGAAAGCTTGCCGCGCACTTCTCCCAGGTCTTCGTCCCGGCCCCGCATCGCGAAGGAGGAGTGCTGACCGACCACCGAAAGGATGCGGTACTTCGATAGTCTCGTGATGATGTCCTCGGTGATGCCGTCGCTGAAATACTGCTGGTCAGGATCGCCGCTGAGATTGCCGAAGGGCAGCACCGCAATCAACGGCTTGCGGTCGAGCCTGCCTGGCGCGGTGCCGGTCTGATCGGCGGCGACGGGCGGCGGGCCCGCATATTTGTAGCCGCGGCCATGCACCGTCACGATCAGCGAAGGGCCTAGCGCCTTCCTGAGAGATGACACGTGAACCTGCAGCGTATTCTCCTCGACACTGAGGCCCGGCCACGCGGCGTCGAACAGTTCATCCTTGCCAACCAGTTCGTTTGGCCGGTCGAGCAACGCCTGCAGGATGTCAAACGAACGCGAACTGAGATCAACGCGGCCGCCCGGCCCGTCGAGCGACCGTTCGCCCCGCCTCAGCCGATACGCTCCGAACTGCAAATCCATGCGGTCATCCTCCTCAGCCGCTAGCAGACTACTTCATTTCAGGTTCGAAATCACGGCTGTTCGGGTTGCGTCGGGATTGCGCAAAGGCTTGAGCCAGTCTTAGCCCCTCGATCAAACGCTCGCGGACGGCGGGATCGCGGTAGGGTTCGTGTGACACGCCAAGTTGCCAGTCGGGATCGCGGCCCTGCTCCCGCAGCCGGGCAAGTGCCGCACGCGCCTGCTCCACCTTTCCCAGATGCCCATAGCAGGACAAGGCATACATGATGTCCCACGCCATCTCGCCTTGCGGCTCGACGCCTGCGAGCGTCTCTTCGTAACGCTCCTCGGCGAACGCAATCACACTGTTGAATTCGGCAAACCATGGCGGCGGCAAGGGTTCGAGCCGCAGCGCCTGTGCCATCAAGTTCCGGGCCTCGGCGGTCCTTCCGTCATAGGCCAGAGTGAGCCCCCGGTTGACCAATATTCCAGGCTGGCCGGGATTGAGCGCGAGGCCGCGTTCGCTAGCACGCAGGGCGGCGTCGAGGTCGCCGTTGCACAACAGCGCATAGGTATGGATGGAATGATTCACGCTTCTCAGTGGATCGAGAGCAACGGCCTTTGCGCTGAATTCCGCTGCCTTCGTGGCGTTCTCTGTGGAGAAGTCGTAAGTCCAGGCTGAGGCGTACGTGCAACCGCGCCAGGCCAAGGCCTCGGCGTTACGGGGGTCAAGGGCGGCGGCCTGTTCGAAACATTGCCGCGCTATGAAATTGCCGGCTGTCGTAAACTTCCTGTACTGCCAATAGCCTTGCAGCATATGCTCGTAACTCGTCAGACTTGCATGCAGTTTGCCGGTGCTCCGCTCGTTGATCTCGAGCGCAAGATGGCTGGCGATGGCGGCGGCGACAAGTTCGCTGATCTCGTCCTGAAGCGCAAAAATGTCGGTGATCGGACGGTCATAACGCTCGGCCCAGATGGCTTCTCCGCTTTCCAAGCTTGACAGTCGCAAGGCGATGCGGATGCGCCCGCCTGCCCGCCTGATGGTCCCGGTCACGGCAAAGTCGGCCTTCAGCCGGTCGCGGATAGCCGAGAAATCGGTCGCGGCACCTTGAAAGGCCGAAGCGGAATACTGGCCAATCACCGCGAAGTTGCGGAAGCGCAGGAGGCGGTCGGTGATGTCGCCGGTGATGCCGTCGCTGAAATACTGCTGTTCGGGATCGCCACTCAGATTCTCGAAAGGCAAGACGACGATTACCGGCTTGCGGTCGGCGGGCTGTGATGGAGGCTTCCCGTCGTCCAAGCCAGCATTCGCAAGCAGCGGCCCGGCATATTTGTAGCCTCGCCCGTGCACCGTTACGATGAAGGTTGGGTCAATTGCCTTCCGGAGTGCGGAGACATGCACCTGCAGCGTGTTTTCTTCCACCACCACGCCTGGCCAGACGGCGGCGAAGATTGCGTCCTTGCTGACCACGTCCCCCGCATGATCGAGCAGCACACACAACAGGTCAAAGGCGCGGGCGGAAAGTTCAACCGGCCCATCCGGCCCCTCGACGCGACGGTCCTGCCGCCGCAATCGATATGGTCCGAAACCCGTGTTCATCCTGTTGCCATCCCCTGCCTCCGGGCAGCATCAGACCATTCTGAATGTGATCGCAAGGCAAATTCAGCAATGTTCAGGTTTTCCTCATGGACTCTCGGACGGGGCTGCAGCATCTTGCTTTCGTTAGCAAGAGGCCGCCATGGCCCCACAGCAAAGGGAGAAACGAAGATGTCGTTCTATCTCTATCAGCTCAGCTACTCGAAAGAGGCGATCAAGTCGATGGTCGCCAACCCGACGGACCGGGAAGCCGCCGCCCGCAAGCTCATCGAAGCGATTGGCGGCAAACTGCATCATCTGTTCTTCGCCTTCGGACAGTATGATGTCATTTGCCTCATCGAAGCGCCCGACGACAAGGCCATGATGGCTGGTGCTGCGGCAGTCGCATCGGCGGGGACTGTCACGGCGTCTTCGACCGTCAAGTTGATGACCGCGGCAGATGCCATGGCCGCCATGACCATGGCCGGCAAGGTCACCGGCGCCTACAAGCC
>JANPCS010000376.1:0-5172 GCA_031431065.1 Hyphomicrobiales bacterium
ATATCGAAGGCAATGATCGGATTGACCTCAGTGACCTCGGGATCGACTTGCTGGTGACCGGCACGCAATCGAGCGATGACGACGGCCAGTTCCTGCTGGCGCCCGGCGCGCGCATTGAAATCGGACCGTTGTTCTACGAGAACGCAACCGATGGCTGGTACTTCGTCGATACCACGACCGGGCTGTTCTCGCCATCGATCGCCGGCAATCTTACCGAAGATAATTTCATCGTGTAACGGAAACGGCCGGGCACCGCCCGGCCGCTTCAAACACCCTACCGTTTCTCAGGGTTCGGTGCTGCAGCGCACGATCCTGGCGGTGACGCCGGTGTTCACGCCATATACGCCATAAGAGGCGTAGCCGCTGCCGCTGGTGGCAGCCGGCGGGTTGAAAGCGATGTCGAACTGGCCTTGTGTGCTGTCGATGAAGAAGGTGGCGCCCATCTCGGTGTAAGATCCATCTTTCGCAACAACCGCCGTGCCGAACAGCGGACTTAAGCCCGCGGCGCGGCCGGTGATGGGCACCATGCTGCCAGCTGCTGTGGGCCTGGCGCCGGCGATGCGGAAGAAGCCGATGTCGCCGCTGAACGAGCCGCCCGACAGGCGGACACAGTAATCGGCATGGGCTGGCGTGGCGGCGGCGAGCATCAGAAACGCGAAGCTGCCGGCGGCGAAGACATTACGGGTCTTGGAGTTGGTCATGAAGTTTTCCTTTTTGGAAGCCCCCTTCACGTTGCGCATCTAAGCTAGCTGAATTCGGCTGACATGCAACAGGCCAGTTTCAGTGTACAGCCAAGCTTACATCAGCCATGACGCGATCTGCTCCTGAGTGAGATTGCCGCCGCAGATGATGGTGGCCACGCGGCGGGCTTTGAAATGATCGGGCCGCGCCAGGAACGCGGCAAGACCAGCAGCGACCGAGGGTTCGACAAGAATTCCCGCTGACCGGAACAGCAATCGCATCGCCGCGATGATCGTTTGGTCGTCAACCAAGTGAACGTCATCGATCAACCCTTGCATATCGTCGACCGCTTCCTTGATCGGCACGCGCACCCCAATGCCATCGGCAATCGTGGCAACGCTCGGCGGAAACACCAGCTTGCCATGCCGCCAGGATTTCTTCATCGCATCGGCGCCTGCGGCCTGCACGCCGATAATCTCGATCGCCGGATGCACCGCCCTGGCCCAGCGCGCCACGCCGGTGAGCAGCGCGCCATTGCCAAGCGGCATGACGAGCACATCGGGGCAGGGGCTGCTCGCCAGCAATTCAGCAGCGATGGTGCCCGCCCCTTCGGCGGCTTCCGGATCAAGCCCGTCCGCCACCATCAGCCCGCCGGTCGCTGCCGCGAAATCCTGCGCCGCGAGCTTGGCGGCATCGAAATCATCGCCTTGCAGCACCATCGTGGCGCCCAGCGCCTTCATGCGCGCGACCTTCAGCGGATTGGCATTGACCGAGGCATAAAGCGTCAAGGGCAACTGACGCATGCGGCAGGCATAGGCCAGCGCCTGGCCCCAGTTGCCGGCACTTGCCGCGATGATCTGGCGGCCTTGAAGGGTGCCAGAGGCAAGCCTGCTGGCGATCAGGAACTCAGCACCGCGGCCCTTGAACGAACGGATGGGATTGGCCGTTTCGACTTTCAAGGTGAGATGGCAGCCGATCTCCGCGCTCAACGCCTCGCAGTCATACTGCGGCGAATGGAGGAAGACCGGATCGATCACCCCCGCCGCCCGCGCGATATTGGCGAGCGACAGGCGGTGATGGGGAAATGGGTCGGCGGGAAGGCTATTGTGCATGATTACAACCAGTCAGCGATCGCCCGACCCTAGACCAGAAACGCAACCCAACCGAGCCGCTTGTTTTCAGCTGCGTATCGAACGTTGCAGATTTGATGACGAAAAGCGAGCGAACGGCGCAAGACATACCAATTCTGCGCCGCGGTCATAACTTGATATCAGGGATTGGAGTTGCTTTGACTGGTAAATAGTGCATTACTTTTCTTAGGGCGCCGGCAGATCATTTCTCTTTGATCGGTCTTCCGGTTGCCAAGCGTGCCGCGAGCAATTTGGCAATCGCAGATTGCAACTTCGTGGCCGGATTTTGGCCGGGTGCAACTTTCTATGTTTCGGCCGAGCCATGAGAAAACTGAGTGCAACGACCGCTGTGCACTCCGGCGTGCAGGACAAATCCGGGGGCAATTCAGAAACCTGAAATTGTGGAGGATGTCATGAACGTGCATAGTTACCATTTGCTAAAAAATATTGCTGTTTCTGCGGCCGCGATGGCCACCGTCTTGCTTGTTGCCGCCGGGAATGCAGAGGCCGATGAGACTGGCCTTTGGACGTCGTTTGGACAGGACAAACAGAACACCCGCCACCAGGGCGATGAAACCAAGATTTCGGTTGCGACAGTGGGGTCACTGGCGACAAAATGGGAATTCACAACGGGCGGAGATGTCTCGGCCACCCCGGCCGTTGACGCAACTGCTGTGTATTTTCCGGATTGGGCGGGAAATCTCTACAAGGTCAACCGGGCTTCCGGCACCCAGATCTGGAAAGCATCCATCCCCGCGATCACCGGGCTCCCTGGTGACAAGGCCCGTGCCACGCCGGCGGTGACCGATCGGCTTGTGATTGTCGGAACACAAGGTCCATTCGGGCTTGGCGGAAAGATGCTCGCATTCGACAAGCTTACCGGCGCTCTCGTCTGGAGCACACAAGTCGAAGCTCATCCCGCGGCGGTCATTACACAGTCCGCGACGGTGTTTGCCGGCAACGTCTATATTGGCGTTTCTTCGTTGGAAGAAGCACTCGCGGCGTTCATCCCCGGCTATCCCTGTTGTTCGTTTAAGGGAAGCATGACTGCGCTGGATGAGAAGACCGGATATCTCAAATGGAAAACTTACATTGTGCCAGATGGCTACAGCGGTGGCGCTGTTTGGGGCAGCGGCGCAGCAGTCGATCCCCGGCTGAAGCAAATCTACATCGCGACCGGAAACAATTATTCGGTGCCGCAAAGTGTTCTGGATTGCGTGGCCCTGGCCGGTGACGATTCAGTCGCCCAGTCCCAATGCCTGCCTGCGAATAACCATTTCGATTCTATCATGGCTCTCGACATGGCTACGGGTGCAGTGCGCTGGTCGAAGCGCGCCATTCCCTACGATGCGTGGAATGTCGATTGTATCCCGTTCTTCGGCGACGGCAGCAATTGCCCGTCACCCGCCGGTCCCGACTATGATTTCGGTCAGGGACCCTCACTCTTCAATGCTATTTCCAAGGGCGGTGGTGTCCGCCGTACCGTTGGGGCGGGCCAGAAGAGCGGTCAGTACTGGGCTCTCGACCCGGCGACGGGAACAGAACGCTGGGTCACGAATACGGGGCCTGGCGGAACTGCGGGTGGCCTGCAGTGGGGTTCGGCCGTTGACGGCCGGCGCATCTACACGGCCAATGCCAATTCCAACGCAAAGCCTTGGACACTGCCGAGCGGCCAGATAACGGATCAAGGCATGTGGAGCGCGCTGAATGCCACGACAGGTGCGATCATCTGGCAGACCGTGCCGCCGCATGGTGGAGGCGCTTCGGGCCCAGCCAGTTCAGCCAACGGTGTGATGTTCGGCTGCTCGCTCGATCCGCAAGGATACATGTATGCGCTGAACGGCGCGACCGGAGCGGTGCTTTGGGAATTTGCCAGTGGCGGTTCCTGTCTCTCGGGAGCCGCGATTTCGGATGGCGAAGTGTTCTGGGGCTCGGGCTACAGCAATTTTGGCTTCGGTACACCGAACAACAAGCTCTACGCCTTTTCTCTTCAGTAAGTAGCGGCTGCCCCTGACGACCGGCGGTCATTGCCCATGCCAACCGGCCCACCGATGCGAAACAGTCCGCGTCGGTGGGCAACCTTATTTGTGCGGACGCCGCTGGCGGCACGTGCCCCTTTCGCTCAACCCGCTTTTGGCGCAGGATCGCGGGCGTTGCCGGACTTGTCAGGGGGACGCGATGATCATTTATCCCGATCTGGAATTGCGCAAGGGCCGTCTCGTCAATCTGGTGCGGAACCGGATCGACAGTCCGCTGGTCTATGATGTCGACCCGGTGAAGGCGGCCCATGATCTGGCGGCTGAGGGCGCGCAGTGGCTGCATGTCGTCGATCTCGATGCGGTGTTCGATGATGGCCACAACAACGATATTATCAAGGAGATCATCCGCACCGCCAATTGCCCGGTGCAAGTGGGTGGCGGCATCCGCGCGATGGAGAAAGTTCATGCCTGGATGGATGCCGGCGCCGGCCGCGTCGTCATCGCGACTGCGGCGGTGAAGTATCCGCATTTCGTCAAGGCCGCGGCAACCGCTTACCCTGATTGCGTGGTGGTCAGCATCGATGCGCGGGGCGGGCGGGTGATGGTTGAAGGCTGGACCGAGGCAACCGCCTTCAAGCCTGACGAATTCGTGCACCAGTTCGACAATGTCGGGCTTGCTGCCATCATCTACACCGACATCGACCGCGACGAGGATTATCCTGACAGCACCATGGCGCACGCCACAAGTCTGGCGGCAAAAGTGCAGACCCCGGTGATTGTCAGCGGCGTGGTCAAGACGCTGGATGACATTTCGACGCTGTCTTATCTCCGGAACATCGCCGGTGTCATCACCAGCCGGGCGCTGTTTGGCGGCGCTTTCAGCTTCGCCCAGGCCAATGCCATCGCCATGGAGCGGCATGGCCGGGCCGCACCCTTCACGTAAGCCCCACCTTAACCCTCCGGGCGAAGGGGCTTCCATCCTCCCGCATGGTCCCCTATCTATGGGGCCAGACAGAAACCGATTCATCCGAAAGAGCTCCATGCGCGATCCGAACGATTTTCTCACCACCGGTGCCTTCTGGCCCTCCGTCATCCAGCAGGAATCGCGCGGCGAGCGCGTCTATGACCTTCCCTCGCGTCTGCTGCGCGAGCGCATCATTTTCATCACCGGTCCGATCGACGACAATGTCGCGGCGTCGATCTGCATGCAGCTGCTGTTCCTCGAAGCGGAGAACCCCAAGAAGGAAATCTCCATGTATATCAACAGCCCGGGCGGTGTCGTCACCTCCGGCATGTCGATCTACGACACCATGCAGTTCATCCGCTGCCCGGTGTCGACCACGGTGATGGGCCAAGCCGCCTCGATGGGCTCGCTGCTGCTG
>JANPCS010000377.1:0-7271 GCA_031431065.1 Hyphomicrobiales bacterium
CATTCCGCTCGGCGCCGAGTTCGGCTGGAACCTTCTCGACCCGAAAGAACCCTTTACCGAAGGCGCGCCCTATTCCGACAAGAAGACCCGCAAGTATCTCGTGCTGCTGACCGACGGTGTGCAGACGTCCGGGCAGTTTGACAACGGCGGCGGCCGCTCGATCGCGCAGGGCAACGCAAATCTTCTCGCACTCTGCACCAACATGCGCAATGCCGGGGTGACGGTTTTCGCCATCGCCTATGACATCACCGATCCGGCTGTCACGACCTTGCTGAAGGCTTGCGCTCCCGACCGTTACTATGAACCCGATGCCGGCGGCGGCGAGATCAGCCAAGTGTTCAGCCAGATCACCAGCCAGATCAAGAACTCGCACATCCGCGTGTCGCGCTGATCAGGTGCCGATCAGCGCGCGCTCGAAGGGCGTGGTCTGGTAGACTTCGTTGATCCAGTTGCCGAACAGCAGGTGCGCATGGCTGCGCCAGCGGTTTTCGGGGGGCAAGTTGGGATCGTTTTTGGGAAAGTAGTTGGCCGGCAGTTCAATGGGCTTTCCCGCCGCCGTGTCGCGCCAATATTCATCGCCCAGCGAGTTGGTGTCGTACTCGATATGGTTGAACATATGGAGCGAGCGCCGCTGCGGATCGTTGATCAGGCAAAGCCCGGCCTCATCCGATTCCATCAGCACCTCGAGGCCGCGGCCCTCAGGTAGATCGGCGCGGTGGTTCTCGGTCCAGCGCGAGACCGGAATCGAGAAATCATCCGAGAAGCCGCGCAGATATGGCGAGTTGGGCTTGAGGTTGCGGTGGCGGTAGACACCGAAGGCCTTCTTCGGCAGCGCATGCTTGGGCACATCGTGGAAATGATGGAGGGCGGCTTGCGCGCCCCAACAGATGTTCATGGTCGAATGAACATGCGTCTGGGTCCAGTCATAGATGCGGCTCAACTCATTCCAATAGGTGACGTCCTCGAAGTCCAACAACTCGACGGGCGCGCCGGTGACGATGAAGCCATCGAACTTGTCGGCGGCGATATTCTCCCAGTCCTCGTAGAAGGCCAGCATGTGATCGGCCGATGTGTTCTTTGGCGTGTGGCCGGTGATCTTGATCAGTGTGAGCTCGACCTGCATCGGCGTGGCGCCGATCAGCCGCGCGAATTGCGTTTCGGTCTTGATTTTGTTGGGCATCAGGTTGAGCAGGCCCAGATGCAGGGGACGGATGTCCTGTCTGGCGGCCGAGGCCTCGGTCATCACCATCACGCCCTCGGATTCGAGCGTGTGGCGGGCGGGGAGATCGTTGGGGATACGGATGGGCATTTGATTACCGCTTCCGGTCGATGGATTGCGCAACGAGTGCGGTGAAGTCCGCAAGGGACTGGACGGCGGGCACGTCTTGCATTCGAACCGTGTAACCAAAATTGCCGGCAATGGCCTTGTAGAGCGGGATGCGGTGATGCAGCAGCTGTTCGAAACCCCACACGGCAAAACCGTCGGGGTCAACATCGTCATCGCTCGCGATGTTCATCAGCGCCTTGTACTCGGCCCACTTCGCTTCGAGGAACTGCGGCTGGTAATACATCGGCTTGGGGTGCTTGCGGAAACGCTCTACCAGCGTGCGGGTGTGTTCTGGCGTGCCCTCGATATAAAGCAGCAGGCTATTCTCAGCGAGGCACGAGAGCACCCGATCGAGCGGGTTGGAGGGATTGACGACCTCGCACAGGCTGCCGCCGGAATCGCAGACGAAGTTGCCGTATTGATAAATGTCTCGCGCTTTGCCGATGAAGGTGGGAACATCGAGAAGGGCGGCGATCTCGGCGTCGCAGTGCTGCTGCTGACGGCGCTTGTACTCGGCAAAGGAAATGCCGCCCCTGGCCGGATTGCCGGGCTTGCCGAGATAGGTCGACAAGGGCTTCAGGTGATCGAAGGTGATGTTCGACTGGATGTGAATTGAATCCGATAGCAACAGGTCGCGCAGGAAGGGCACCCGCATCGCCTCGCGCTTGAAATTGTCGACGATGTGCTCGCCCATGTAGCGGGTGCCGATGCGGTAATCGACGGAATAGTGGAACCAGCCGGATTCCTGCAGCAATTGGGCGAGCGTCGTCTTGCCGACTCCCGACATGCCGAATATGGTGATGGCCTTCTGGGGCCAGTTCGCGAAGTCAATGCCGGATGAAAAGCGCATGGGCGCTCCATAGCGGAACGTATGGGGCGGGGGCAACTGCCGGAATTCGGGATTGGACTTGATCGACGCCAAGCGCACGGACCTTACCTGGTATGAGGCCACCGCCAGCCGTGGGCCTGCCCGGCCGTCCCTCAAGGGGATTGTCGAGGCGGAGACTTGCGTCATCGGCGGCGGGCTGGCGGGGCTGACAACAGCGCTGGAACTGGCACGGCGGGGCGTTTCCGTGGCGTTGCTGGAAGGAAAGCGCATCGCCTGGGGTGCGTCTGGCCGCAATGGCGGATTTGTGTCCAACGGTTTTGCCGAGGGGATGGAAAACGTGGCGGCACGCGTCGGGCTCGAGGCGGCGAAGGCGCTCTATCAGCTGTCGCGCTTTGGTACCGAATTCGAGCGCCGCGAGATTGCCGAGGGCGATCCTGCAATCAAGATGGGCGAGGGTTGGCAGAGTTGCATCCGCACGTCCAACGCCGTGGAGAAACAGACCGGCGTCGAGAAGATGTCCAGATCCTTTGGCCAGGAGCTGCAGTTCTTCGATGTTGCCGCGACGCATGCCCGGGTCAACAGCCCGCGCTATTTTCAGTCGTCGTACGATCCAACGGCGTTCCATATACATCCATTGCGCTATGCACTGATGCTGGCGGGCAAGGCCGAGACGGCGGGCGCGCGGCTGTTCGAAGACTCGCCGGCTGTGGCGGTGGCGCGCGAGGGTTCAGGCTACCGGGTGCGGACCACTGAAGGTGAACTTCGCTGCAAGTCCGTCGTCTATTGCGTGTCGTCAATCGACCGAAAGCTTCATGCTCCCACGGGCCGGGCAGTTCTGCCAGTTGCAACTTACATCGCCGTGACCGAGCCGCTCGCCCAGGACGTCATCCGTACACGGAGCGCCATTTCGGATTCGCGGCGGGCCGGGAATTATTACCGGCTGATCGACGAGGGCCGGTTGTTGTGGGGCGGGGACATCACCACGCGGCTGTCCGAACCCGCGCGGCTGGCGGAGCGGATGAAGACCGATATGCTGTCGGTGTTTCCGTCACTGGGCAACCCGAAGATCGATTACGCCTGGGCCGGTCTCATGGGTTACGCGCGGCACTTCATGCCGTTGATCGGCACTGACGGCCAAGGACAGTGGTGGGCCACGGCGTTCGGCGGCCACGGCATGAACACGACGGCGATGGGCGGCATTGTGCTGGCCCGCGCCATTGCCGCCAAGGACGATGAATATCGCCGCTTTGCCGCCTTCGGGCCGCAATGGGCTGGTGGGCCTTTCGGGCGCATCGGCGTGCAGGCGGGATACTGGTACATGCAATTGCGTGATAGGTTAGACGAGGCGAATCACCGTCCAACTTAGCTGGTAAACTCCTGGAGGCTCCATGCGGACGAATGTGACCGACCTGATCGGCAATACGCCGCTGCTACCGCTCCGCCGCGTCGTGCCCGATGGCCATGCCAGGATTCTAGTGAAGCTGGAATCGGCCAATCCCACGGGCAGCATGAAGGACCGCGCCGCGCTGGCTATCGTCAGTCGATCGGCCGAAAGCGGGAAGCTCGAACCCGGCGGAACCATTGTCGAATGCACCAGTGGCAGCACGGGAACATCGTTGGCGAGTGTCGCCGTGGCGCTTGGTTATCATTGCCTGCTGGTATCGTCCGACGCGTTCAGCGATGAAAAACTTGCCCACATGCAGGCGCTTGGGGCCGAAGTGAAAATTGTTAAAAGCGACAACAAGAAAATCACCGCTGAATTGGTGAAAACGATGATCGAGGCATCGCGCCAACTCAGCCTGAAGCCAAAGCATTTCTGGGCGGATCAGTTCAACAATCCCGACGTGCTGACCGGATATCGTGGATTGGCCGATGAATTGTGGGACCAAACCGATGGCCGGATAGATGCTTTCGTGCAGGCTGTAGGAACGGGTGGATCGTTGCGTGGCACCGCCGAGGGCTTGCTTCAGCATAACGCCAAGATCCGCATCGTGGCGGTAGAGCCTGCGGAATCACCGGTCCTGTCGGGCGGCGCGCCCGGAAGCAATCGCATCGAAGGCATCGGGATGGGTTATGTTGTACCGCTGTGGCGGGCCGACATTGTCGATGGCATCGAAACGGTCGCGGCGGTTGATGCCACGGCGATGGCGCGGAGGCTGGCCCGCGAGGAAGGGCTGTTTGCCGGGGCCTCATCGGGAGCCAACGTCGTTGCTGCACTCCGTATTGCCGAACGCCTCGGACCGGATGCTACAGTGGTCACGCTGATGATCGACACGGGGATCAAGTACCTGAGCACCGATGTCTACAAGGACCATTAGAGGCCGTGCAATGAGAAGTCGCTGACATGGCCTATGGCAGCACGGCGCTGAGTTCCAACGCCTCCTTCGATCCCTATTGGTGGCGGGCGGCACCACATGAGACCGCGCATCAACCCGTGCTGCCGCAACACACCGATGTGGCGATCATCGGCTCGGGGATCACCGGGCTCACCGCGGCCATCGATCTGGCACGCGGCGGCCGGCAGGTGACGGTATTCGAGGCTGAGGAACCGGGCCATGGCGCCTCGACGCGCAATGCCGGATATGTCGGGCGCACGCTGAAGCATGGCTTCGGCGACATCATGGCGGCGGCGGGGCTCGATCAGGCCAAGCGCGTTTACGGCGAGTTGATGCAGGCCTTCATGGCGGTGAAGGAAACCGTGGAGCGTGAGAAGTTCGCTTGCCACTACTGCCAGCAAGGGCGGCTGCTGCTGGCGACTTCGACGGCGATGTATGATGCGATGGCCAAGGAGTTCGCCTTGCGCGAAAAGCACCTGGGAGAGCCTTTCGCTGCAGTTGACCGCGCCGGGCAACGGAGCGAAATCGGCAGCGATCATTATTTCGGCGGCGTGAAGATCGAAGATCATGCCGGGCTGCATCCCGGTCTGTATCACCGGGGCCTTCTCGATGCGGCGCGCGCTGCCGGGGTGACCATCTGCGCCTTCTCACCTGTTGCCGGGTTTGCCAAGACAGCCGAGGGTTTCAAACTGTTCGTCCGTGGGCAGAGGATTGCGGCGCGTGAGCTGATCGCCGCCACCAACGGATATTCGGGACCGGCGTGGCCGTGGCTGCAGCGGCGCTTCATGCCGTTCGATGCCTATCAAACGGTGTCAGCACCGTTGGGCGAGGGGCGGGTAAGGCAGTTGTTGCCCGGCGACCGAACTTACATCGACTGGAATTTTAATGTCGACTGGATGCGGCGGGTGCCGGACGATCCCTCGCGCATTGTTTTCGGCGGCTTGACAGGCGGGCGCAATCAGGACCTTCGCATCATGGCGGAGCGGCTGCATCTGAGATTGCTGCGGGTGTTTCCCGATCTCGGCGACCTGCAGTTCGATCATGTGTGGACCGGAAAATGCGGCGGCACCTTCGACATCAACCCCAAGATCGGCAGCCATGAGGGCGTGCATTATGCCGGTGGCTATTGTTTTGCCGGCGTGCCGATGGGCACGCTGTTCGGACAGAAACTGGCGAAGCGGATTCTGGGAAAGCCTGGCGGTGAAAGCGCGTTCGATACGCCGTTGCCGTCGAAGTTCTTCTACACCGGCAATCCATGGTTCGTGCCCTATGCCATCCGCTGGCTAAGCCGGGGAGACAGGTGAGCTGGTCCCAAAATTGCTGTCATCGCCGGATTCATTCCGGCGACCCATCGTGCAAGTAAATTGGCTCTGGGATTTTGCGGAACAATGGGTCCCCGGGACAAGCCCGGGGATGACAGATAATTGTTGTTACCGCGCTCCCGCCTGCTCCAGCATCTGCACCATTTCGGCAAATCCGCGCTGCCTGGCGTGGGCCAGGGGCGAGATGCCCTGGGCATCGGCGAGGTTCACATTCGCCCGCGCGGCGATGAGTTGGCTCAGAATGTCCTGATGCACCGGACCGCCATCCGACAGGATGATGGTTTCGAGCAGCGCCGTCCAGCCGAGGCGGTTGACATGATCAGTGGCGATTTCGGTTTTCAGCAGTTCACGGACGATTTCCGGATGGCCATGGTGTGCGGCGGGGATGAGGCCGGTGCCGCCATAGCGGTTGGTGTCTTGCAAGTTGGCGCCGGCTTTCAGTGTCATCCGGAGGATTTCGAGACGGCCCTCGGCGGCGGCATAGAGATAGGGCGTGTCCTGCATGTCGTCCTTGGCGTTGACATCAGCCCCGGCCTCGATCAACGCCTGCACCGCCGCGATGGCATTGGCATGGGTCGCTACAAGTAGAGCGGTGCGCTGATTGCTGTCACGGGCGTCGATATCAGCGCCTGATACGAGAAGCTTGTTGATCAAGGCGGCGTCATTGGCCTGTGCCGCGCGGTGCAATTCTGGTTCCATGTCATTTTCCGCGCGAGCTTGGGTTGTGAAGAACGCCAAACTAATCAACAGGACACGCCGCGTCAGCATCATCGCCCCTCCCGTCTCGCCATGAACGCCAGCCGCGTCCGCTCGAGCGTGACGGCGGCATTGACGGCCATGCGGAGATCATTTGTTGCGATGTAGCGGTGAGTTCCTTCAAAGCGCATAAGAAGTTCCTTCGGATGTCACCGAAGCTGTTTGCCAGATTTTCAGGGATTTGTGCCATACGTCATGAAAACGTTGCCGAATCATGGCGATAGGCGAAGTGGAGTGGAGTCATTCCAGCCTATTGTGGAAGCGGGTGCGGGCGGCTATAAGCCCGCGCCACGAGAGGGTGAAAGAGAGTTCGAGATGGCTGTTGAAGTCGACGAAGACTATAAACCCGGTGAAGACGAGCCGTTCATGAACGAACGGCAGCGCGACTATTTCCGCGCCAAGCTGATTGCCTGGCGCGATGATATTCTCAGGGAAAGCAAAGAGACGATCGCCCATCTGCAAGACGAGAATCACGTCTTGCCGGATCTGGCCGATCGTGCGTCATCGGAAACCGACCGTTCCCTGGAACTGCGCACCCGCGACCGCCAGCGCAAGCTGATCTCGAAGATCGAGGCGGCGCTGAAGCGGATCGACGATGGCTCCTACGGCTATTGCGAGGAAACCGGCGATCCCATCAGCTTGCGCCGGCTCGACGCGCGGCCGATCGCCACGCTGTCGATCGAGGCGCAGGAACGCCACGA
>JANPCS010000378.1:0-7310 GCA_031431065.1 Hyphomicrobiales bacterium
GCACACCAGGAAGACCGTGTACTTCACCAAGAAGCTCGTCTGCTACTGAGCCCAAGCCTTTCCGCTACTCGGGTCTCTCAGCCCAATCAATAGCCCCCTCTCTTGGGTCTGGGGAACTTCGGGTAAACAACCGGTCACAGCGGTCCTGCTGTGGCCGGTTGCTGTTGTTGCCCATGCTTGCCGATAGTCGCGATGAATGCAAACTAAACGCCGCGCTCAGAGAAGGTTCAGGCGGACGGCTCTAGAAAGGCAATCGTCAACAGCGATCTTCACCGCGCAAGCAAAACAAGAAGGATGTGTATTTTACCACTAAGTTCGTCTGCCACCGAGCTCAAACCTCCCCCGTCCCGCGGGTCTCCGGCTCCCTCGATCCGTTTGCGTAACTGGCCCGGAACCTCGCAGACAGAGAAGCCGGCCCATTGTGTCCTCCCCGCCATGGCCGGCTTCTTCTGTTCTGACACCCCCCTGACGGAAGTCCGGTTTTCAGGCTAGTGTCACCGCGGACATTCTGGCGCAGGAGGCTCTCCCCATGTCGGCACCATCCCCATTCTTCGTTCCCGAAGCCGATACGTCGAAGCCGATGACCATGTATGGGCCGGATTTTCCATTCCCCTTCGATGACTGGCTGAAACACCCATCCGGCCTGGGTTCGGTTCCGGCCCACCAGCATGGGGCGGAGGTTGCCATTATTGGCGCCGGCATGGCCGGTATGACGGCGGCTTACGAGCTGATGAAGATGGGCCTGAAACCCGTCATCTACGAATCGGCCCGCATCGGCGGACGCTTGCGCTCGCAACCCTTCGAGGGCGCCAGCGGAGTGATCGCCGAACTGGGCGGCATGCGCTTTCCGCTCTCGTCGACGGCGTTCTATCACTACGTGAACAAGCTCGGCATCGATTCGAAGCCCTTTCCCAATCCTCTGGCCTATCCCGCTTCCAACTCGACGGTGATCGATCTCGGCGGCGAGACAATCTATGTCGAGAAGCCCGAACAGCTGCCGCCGTTCTTCAAGGAAATTCAGGAGTGCTGGGCCAAGGCGCTGGAAGAGGGTGCGGCCTTCAGCGATCTCCGCCAGGCGATCCGCGAGCGCGATACTGCCAAGGTCAAGGACATCTGGAACCAGCTCGTTCCCATCTGGGATGACCGCACCTTCTACGACTTTGTCTCCACGTCCTATGCCTTCGGGCAGAAATCCTTCCGCCACCGCGAGGTTTTCGGCCAGGTTGGTTTCGGCACCGGCGGCTGGGATTCTGACTTCCCCAACTCGATGCTGGAAATCCTGCGCGTCGTCGCCACCGATTGCGACGAGAACCAGCGCTTCATGGTGGGCGGCGTCGAGCAGGTGCCGCGCGGGCTTTGGAATTCATCGCCGCCCAAGATGGTGCATTGGCCGAAAGGCACGACACTGGCCAAGCTGCATGATGGCGCGACGAAACCGGGTGCGCGCCGCATCGAGCGGGTGGCCGGCGACAAGATCGCCGTCAGGGATCGGTGGGGCCACATGAAGCTTTTCGACGCCTGCCTGGTGACGGTGCAAAGCTGGGTTCTCACCACCAACATGGAGGTCGAGGAGAGCCTGTTCTCGCCCAAGCTGTGGATGGCGCTCGACCGCACCCGCTATATGCAGTCGTCCAAAACCTTCGTGATGACCGACCGGCCGTTCTGGAAGGACAAGGATCCCGAGACCGGCCGTGACCTGATGAGCCAGACGCTGACCGACCGGCTGACGCGCGGCACATACTTGTTCGACAATGGCGACGGCAAGCCGGGCGTCATCTGCCTCTCTTACTCGTGGATGAGCGACTCGCTGAAGATGCTGCCGGAGACGGTGGAACAGCGCGTCGAACTCTGTCTCGATTCGCTGAAGAAAATTTATCCGCGCCTCGATCTCGCCAGCCACATCATCGGCGATCCGATCACCGTGTCATGGGAGTCGGACCCGAATTTTCTTGGGGCCTTCAAGGGCGCACTGCCCGGGCACTATCGCTACAATCGCCGCATGTTCTGCCACTTCCATCAAGACCGCATGCCGCCCAACGAGAAGGGCATGTTCATGGCGGGCGATGGCGTGTCGTGGACGCCGGGCTGGGTCGAGGGTGCGGTGCAAACAGCGCTCAACGCCGTGTGGGGCATCATGCATCACCTGGGCGGCGAGAGCCCGCGCGACAATCCGGGTCCCGGTGATCGCTTCGAAGAGTTGCAACCCATCGAATTGGGCGAGTAGGGAGAGCCACTTCCAGTTCCACGCGCCGGATCGATTGACCGATGTCATTGCCTGCCATGATTGAACCTAGCAAATCGGACCTCAGGCGGGCCTGGGTCCAGGCATTGCTGATTGCCGTTCTTCTGGTGTGTCTGTCAGCCGTTTCCGTTGGGCCGATCCGGGCCGGTAACGCCAGCGTCGATCTGGCGCTGGTGGTGGCGCTCGATGGTTCCGGCAGTGTCGATGAAGTAGAGTTCGCGCTGCAAATGCGCGGGCTGGCGGAGGCCTTCCGGCGTCAAGAGACTGTTGAAGCCATCGGCCGCGGCGATCTGCAGCGGATTGCGGTGAGTGTGGTGCATTGGTCGGGAAGCGATGGCCAGGTCACGGTGCTGCCATGGACCATCATTGCAAGCGTTGTCGATGCCGGGAATTTTGCAGACAGAGTTGCTGCAACGCCGCGCGGTGTCGAACCGACAACGACGGCGCTGTCGAGCGCGCTGCTTTATTCCGAAGCTCTGCTTGAACAGGCGCCGAGCGCCACCCGCCGGGTGATCGATGTTGCAGCCGATGGGCCGGGCAATATCGGACCGCCGCTCGATGCCGTGCGCGGTCAGCTGCTCGGCCACGGTATCACCATCAACGGTCTGGCAGTCGAGAACGAATGGCGCAGGCTGGGCATCTACATGCAAAACGAAGTGGCGGGCGGTGCCGATAACTTCGTCGTCACCGCCAAAAACTACGAAGCCTTTGCCGACGCAATCTTCCGCAAGCTGCTGAAAGAGATTGCCGGACCGGGTATTTCCTAATGCTGGCCTGTGGGGAGATATGGAAAACGTCTGCCGACGGAGCGATCGGCCCTTCGAGGCTCTGCAGCGCAGAGCACCTCAGAGTGAGGATTCTTTTGATTTCCCTCATGCTGAGGCGCTCACGGCAACGCCGTGAGCCTCGAAGCATAAGCCGCGAATGAGGGCCCAAGCAGCCCGTCTACAATCGGATCGGCGCCTTCTGCGGGGCGTTCTTGGCGGCGTCGAGAATCCCCTTAATTTTTTTGTAGCGCGGATCGGCGAAATAATCCGTACACTGACTGCCAGAGCAGGTGACGGCCGCGCCGGTCCCGGTGTTCCGGCAGCCAGCACCATTGGCGATGACTTCTCCCGTAGCCCCAAGCGCCAGGCAGGAGGTGGCGACGCTCCCGGGCGTGACCTTGCTGTTGACGGGCGGCGATCCGGCGGAGGCCGGCAGCGCCAGGCAAGCGAGGAGGATCGAAACGTTAAGCACTCTGAAATTCACGATATGGCTCCCTTTGAAATGTGGAGGGATGACACTGCGGCCTTTGGGCTGAACGATGACCGAACGGTGCTGTCAGCGTGGCTTCAGGGTCGTGGCAGATATGTGGCGACAAGGTAGACGATCAGGCTGGCGGCAATGATGGGACCAAGTATGCGGGCCACACGTTTGCCTCGAATAACAGCGGGATCGTCATCATCGTCATCAATTTGACTGGAGCCATGCAGCAGTTTTTCGCGCTCGCGTTCGAGGCGCGCCAGATCACGCTTCGCCTGTTCCTCGCGGCTCTTGTCACTGGGTTTCACTTCACCTGCCGTTCGATCAATTCCATGTCGGCATCGGAGAGGCCGAAGTGATGGCCGATCTCGTGCACCAGCACATGGGTGACGATGGCACCCAGGGTCTCGTCATGCTCGGACCAGTAATCAAGAATGGGCCGGCGGTAGAGGAAAACCATGTTGGGGAAGCGGCCAGTTTCGGGGAGCGCCTGATCCTGGGCCAGCCCCACACCATGAAACAAACCCAAGAGGTCAAAGGCGTCGGCATTCATGCTGTCGAGAACATCGGCGGTGGGGAAGTCCTCCACTGTGATGACAACGTTGCCGCAGAGTAAACGGAAGGCCGCCGGAAGCCCTTCGAAAGCCTCGGCAGCCAGAGATTCGATGTCGGCAAGGGATGGCGCGGTGAGGCCCGAAAGCCGGTGGCCAGCCATCGCCTCAAGCCATTACTGGCAGAAGATCATGCACGAACCAGCGACGCCGATCATCGCCTGAACCGTCGTCAGGCCGGCCATGCCGCCGGTGACCAGGGTCAGGAGCACCAACCCCATGAAGATGCGGCGGAGAAACTTGGCATCCGCCTGAACTGTGGAACTCACTTGAAACCCCCGTAAAATTGTGACGCCGGACCTAACGAATGAATCACCATAACGCCACGCTGGTGACATAACGATTAATGAAGAGTTCATCAACTGTTAATCGAATGTTCCACAACCAAGAGTTAGTTTTGAGTTAACTCAGCGGTTTAGGTGGGCTTGGGTGATTTCAGTCCACCTTGCGGATATCTACAAAGCGTCCCGCCAAGGCCGCCGCCGCCGCCATTTCTGGCGACAGCAGGTGGGTGCGGCCCTTGTAGCCCTGGCGGCCTTCAAAATTGCGGTTGGAGGTGGAGGCACAGCGCTGGCCGGGTTTCAGCTGGTCGGGGTTCATGCCCAAACACATCGAGCAGCCGGGTTCGCGCCATTCAAAACCCGCCGCGGTGAAGATACGGTCCAAGCCCTCGGCTTCGGCCTGGGCCTTCACCAGACCGGAGCCCGGAACGATCATCGCATAGGCGAGGCTACCCGCCACCTTCTTGCCCTCGACGACCTTGGCGACATTGCGCAAATCCTCGATGCGGCCATTGGTGCAGGAGCCGATCCATACGACGTCGAGCTCGATATCGGTCATCCGGGTGCCGGGCTTCAATCCCATGTACTCAAGGGCCCGCCATTTCGACTGGCGCTTGCCGTCATCGGCGATGTCATCGGGATTGGGTACGACACCGGCAATCGACACGACATCCTCAGGGCTGGTGCCCCACGAGACGATGGGCGGCAGCGAGGCGGCGTCGAGCTTCACGACGCGGTCAAAATGCGCGGCGTCATCGGTGCTGAGCGTTTCCCAATAGCGCCGCGCGGCATCCCAGGCTGCACCCTTGGGGGCCATGGGGCGGCCGTCGAAATAGGCGATGGCTTTTTCGTCCGGGGCAATCATGCCGGCGCGCGCGCCGCCTTCGATGGTCATGTTGCAAACCGTCATGCGGCCTTCCATCGAAAGATCGCGGATGGCGCTACCTGCGAATTCGATCACCGAGCCGGTGCCGCCCGCCGTACCGATCTCGCCGATGACCGCCAGGATGATGTCCTTGGCGGTCGAGTGTTTCGGCAGCGTACCGTTGACCTCGACCAGCATGTTCCTGGCCTTTTTCTGGATCAGCGTCTGGGTGGCCAGAACGTGTTCCACTTCCGAGGTGCCGATGCCATGGGCCAGCGCCCCGAAGGCGCCATGCGTCGAGGTGTGGCTGTCGCCGCAGACAATCGTCGTGCCGGGCAGCGTGAAGCCCTGTTCGGGGCCGACGACGTGGACGATGCCCTGGCGCTTGTCGCGCTCATGGAAATACAGGATGCCGAATTCCCTGGCATTGGCGGCCAGCGTTTCGACCTGGATGCGGCTTTCGGTTTCGGCGATGCCCTTGGTGCGGTCGGTGGTCGGCACATTGTGGTCGACGACGGCCAGGGTCTTTTCCGGATGGCGGACCTTGCGGCCGGTCAGGCGCAGACCCTCGAAGGCCTGCGGGCTCGTCACCTCGTGCACCAGATGGCGGTCGATATAGAGGAGGCAGGTGCCATCGTCCGCCTCATGGGCGAGGTGATCGTCCCAGATCTTGTCATAGAGCGTGCGCGGCCTGGCCATGTGAAAATGCCTCACGGTGGAAGTGGATTTTGGGGCGTATTTAGCGCCTTGAGGGTCCAAGTCAAATGGCAATGGCTTCGGGACTTTACAGGCGCGCGCATTGGCCCGATGCTGGCTTTGCATTGCCGGGGAGTTGTCGCCATGCAGGTCAAGGGTTGCTGTCCGCTCGATTGCCAGGACTCCTGCGCGTGGATCGCGCATGTCGAGGATGGCAAGGTGACCCGCATTGAAGGCGCCAAGGATCACTTGATCACCCGGGGCGTGTTGTGCGCCAAGGTCAAGGACTATGAGGGGCGGCTGACGGCGCCGGGCCGCCTGCTAAGACCGCTCAGGCGCTCCGGCCCCAAGGGCAGCGGGCAATTCGAGCCCATTTCGTGGGACGAGGCGCTGGGCGAAATCGCCGCGCGTTTCACGGCGATCATTGCCGAGCATGGAGCTGAGGCGCTGATGCCGTTTTCCTATCTCGGGACGCAAGGCGTGGTGCAACGGCTGGCGCTGACCCGAGTGTTTCATGCGTTGGGGGCAAGCCTTGCGACGGGTGGCGTCTGCGCCGTCTCGGCAGCGGCACTGATGATCGAGGGCCATCCGATCGGCGTTGACCCGGAGGAGACGCCGGAGGCGCAGCTCGTCATCCTGTGGGGGCAGAATGTGCTCTCAACCTGCCACCATCAGTGGCACTTCATCGCCGAGGCGCGGAAACGCGGTGCGAAAATCATCGCCATCGATCCGTGCGTGACGCGGACGACGAAACAATGCGACGTGCATCTGGCACCCCGGCCCGGCACCGACCCGGTGCTGGCCGCCGCCATCGGCAGGCATCTGCTGGAGACGGGACGCGCGGACAATGAACTGGCGTCGCTGTGGGTTGAGGATCTCGAGGCCTACGGGCGAGCGGTCGAGCCGTGGACGTTCGAACACGCGGCGGCGGCGACGGGGGTTCCAGCCGAACAGATCGCCGCATTGGCGGAGGCCTTCGCCACGGCAAGCCCGGCGCTGATCCGGGCGGGCGTGGCGCCGCAGCAGGCGCGGAACGGCGAGGACTTCGTGCGCGGGCTTTCAGCGCTCGCCATACTTGGCGGCCACTGGCGCCACAAGGGTGGCGGTTTGTCGATCCTCACCATGCCGGAACTGAACGAGGCACAGGCGGCGCGGCCCGATCTGTTGCAGGGCAATCCCCGCAGTCTCGACATCGCCAGGCTGGGCGAGCATCTGGAAATGGCCTCACCACCTGTCAAAGGCCTCATGGTGTGGTCGGCCAATCCGGCGCTCACCAACATCGATGGTCCGCGGGTGCGCAACGGCCTGAGGCGCGAGGAGCTGTTCAGCGTGGTGATCGATCACTTCCTGACCGATACGGCGCGCTATGC
>JANPCS010000379.1:0-3846 GCA_031431065.1 Hyphomicrobiales bacterium
GGCCAGTGGTTGATCGCCTGCTGATCGCGCGGACGTGAAGTTGTGTGATGGTTTTACTCACGGCGAAGTGTGTTGCTGTTTATGCTTGAATGGCCGAAGCAACATCCTATCATCCGCGGGGTCGCGGGCAAGAGATTTCAAAGGGTTGGCTATGAGCACCACCAAGAAGATCATCATCATCGACGACGATGACATGCTGCGTGAGACACTGAGGGAGCAGTTCTCTCTGCACGATGAGTTCGTCGTCACCGATGCCTCCACTGCCACTGCCGGCGTCAAGGCAGTGAAGGCCGATCATGCCGATCTGGTTATTCTCGATGTCAATCTGCCCGACATGGACGGGCGCGAGGCCTGCAAGATCATCCGCCGCAACGGCTACAAGGGGCCGGTGATCATGCTCACCGGCCAGACATCGGATTCCGACACCATCCTCGGCCTTGACTCCGGCGCCAATGACTATGTGGCGAAGCCCTTCCGCTTCGGCGTGCTCCTCGCCCGCATCCGCGCCCATCTGCGCCAGCACGAGCACAGCGAGGATGCGGTGTTCAAGGTCGGACCCTATACCTTCAAGCCCTCGGCCAAGATGCTGGTGCGCGACGACAACAAGAAGATCCGGCTGACCGAGAAAGAGACCGCCATTATCAAGTTCCTGCTGCGCTCGGGTGAACAGATCGTCGGCCGCGACGTGCTGCTGCACGATGTCTGGGGCTACAATGCCGGGGTGACCACCCACACGCTGGAAACCCACGTCTACCGTCTGCGCCAGAAGATCGAGCGCGACCCGTCGCACGCCGAAATCCTGGTCACCGAGGGCGGCGGCTACAAGCTGGTTCCCTAAACTGCTCGGTCCCGCCGAACCCCTTCTGCATTTGGCCGGTCTCATGTAAACCGAATCACATGGGATTCGGGGCTACCATCGGATTTGCAGCCGCAGGGCGGCAGACGGCGGGCCACGGCGCATGAGCGTCAAGGCCGACGCCGAGACATTCCGCGGCATTCCGCTGTTTGCGGAATGCGAGCCCGTGCATTTGCAGCTCTTGGCTTTTTCCGCCGTTCGCCAGACTTTCGAGCCCGGCGAGTCCGTCCTCAAGCAGGGGTTCAAGGGCGGAGCGGCTTTCCTGATCCTCAGCGGGCGCGTCGATCTCTCGGCCGATACGGCGGGAAAGATCGGCTCGGCCGGCCCCGGCGCCATGCTGGGTGAAGTGGCGATGATTGCGGCGGCAGCCTATGCCATCACGGCGCGCGCCAGCGAGCCATTGGTGACCGCCCGCATCGACCGCGAACTCTTCATGCGGGTGGCGCGCGAATATCCGGATTTCGGCGCGGCAGTGTTCCGCGCCCTGTCGCGCAAGCTTGACTATTCGATGGACGATCTCAGCGCCGTCCGCCAGGCCTTCGATCAGGCCCGCAGCTTCAAGTCCCTATAGTTTGAAACTCGCCATCACCGGCACGTGGTCGGATGGCTGTTGCCAGCCACGGGCCTCGCGCAGCACCTCGATCTTGTGGCACTTGGGCGCCAGTCTGGCCGTCGTCCAGATATGGTCGAGGCGGCGGCCCTTGTTGGCGGCGTCCCAATCCTTGGCGCGGTAGCTCCACCACGTATAGAGCTTCTGGTCGGCCGGAACATGTTGGCGCATGACGTCGGTCCACTTGCCCTTCATCTGTAGGCGGAGCAATCCTTCCGTCTCGACCGGTGTGTGGCTGACCACCTTGAGAAGGTCCTTGTGCGACCAGACATCATGTTCGAGCGGCGCGATATTGAGATCGCCGACGACGATGCCCTCATGGCCCTCGGGCACGCAATCCGCACCGAACCAGTCCTCAAGTTCGTCGATGAACTGCAGCTTGTGGGCGAACTTCTCGTTGACCTTGGGGTCCGGCTCGTCGCCACCTGCCGGCACATAGAGATTGTGGATGGTGGTGGGCGTGGGCGTATCGAGCGTCACCGATACATGGCGGCAGTCTTC
Source organism: Hyphomicrobiales bacterium (assembly GCA_031431065.1). GTDB lineage: Bacteria > Pseudomonadota > Alphaproteobacteria > Rhizobiales > Aestuariivirgaceae > Aestuariivirga. The sequence continues at coordinate 1,968 of JANPCS010000379.1, forward strand.
CTTGCCGCAAAACGGCTTCGTCGATTGCGCCATAAATGGCCGCCGCGAAACGATGGCCACGCCATGATAACCCTTCTGGCCGAATTCGGCGATGTGCTCATAGCCCATGTCGCGGATCGGGCCGGACGGAAACTGGCCTTGCGGGCACTTGGTTTCCTGCAGGCAGAGGACATCGGGCTTCCACAGTTCGAGAAGCTTGGTGACGAGCCCGATCCGCAGACGAACCGAGTTAATGTTCCAGGTGGCAACTTTGAGGGTCATGACCCAGCCATTAACCTCAGCCGGGCGGCGATGGCAAGTCCACTGGGACGGCTTATTTGGAATCGCGTTGCTTGCGGTTGATCTTGACCACGAAAAGTTTAGGGTCGGGCTTGATGCCGGTGACGATATTCTCGAGTGTCACCGTAGTGCGCCGGCCCTTGCCATCAATCACCACCCATTGCTGCAGTTCGTTGCGATTCCTGTCGAAGACCAGGGTAAGTTGGCCACCGCCAAGGGTTGATTCCTTGTCTTCGAGCGTCACAGACGTGATGCCGTCCTGCTCCTCGAATCCCAGGATGTCGGTGTCCCTCAGGATATCGACCTTGTTGCCGAGAACCAAACGCAACGGCGTCTGCGACAGCGGGAACTGGTCGCCTTTTTCCTTTTTCACATTCTTGATGGTCAGCCACTTGCCGTCTGCGACGATGAGGAAGGGATTGGGCGGCGCATATTCAAAGCGCATCTTGCCGGGTTTCTGGATATAGAACACACCGCGCGACAGGTTGCCTTTGGGACTGATCTGCGAGAACTCGCCCTGCAGCGTCTTGAAACTGTTGATGTACTTGGAAATCGCGTCGATCGAGACGGCCTGTTCCGGTGTGATTTTGATGGATTTGGCGGCCATCGCCGGAACGCCCAGCAGAACCATGAGGCCGAAGCCAAATACGGCGCGGCGGGTAAGTTGCGAAAACCTGTTCATCCTGCTCTTTCCGGATTGGGTGGCGCTGCCGCCACTGGTGTAAGCGTTAGGGTCTTTATCGGCAAGAACCAGCCAATTTTGAGGCGGGGCCATCACCCGCGCGCACTGTCGCCCGGCACCAGGATCTCGCGTTTTCCCGTGGCATTGGCAGCCGAGATGACGCCTTCCTTCTCCATCCGTTCGATCAGGCTTGCCGCCTTGTTGTAGCCGATCTGCAGGCGGCGCTGGACATACGACGTCGAGACCTTCTTGTCGCGCAGCACCACGGCCACCGCCTGGTCATAGAGATCGTCTCCCGATCCGCCGCCCTCGCCACCCATGGCGCCCGGTTCGCCATAGCTGCCTTCATCCTCTTCCTCGGTCACCGCCTCAAGATAGAGCGGGGAACCCTGGGACTTGAGATGATTGACGATCTTTTCGACCTCCTCATCGGCGACGAACGGCGCATGCAGGCGCGAGATGCGGCCGCCGCCGGCCATGTAGAGCATGTCGCCCTGGCCGAGCTGTTGTTCAGCACCCTGCTCGCCCAGATTGGTGCGGCTGTCGATCTTTGATGTCACCTGGAACGACATGCGGGTGGGGAAATTAGCCTTGTTCGTGCCGGTGATAACATCGACCGAGGGCCGCTGGGTCGCCATCACCACGTGAATTCCAGCGGCGCGCGCCATCTGCGCCAGACGCTGCACGGCGCCCTCGATGTCCTTGCCGGCCGTCAGCATGAGGTCGGCCATCTCGTCGACGACGACGACGATATAGGGCATCGCCTCGAGCTGCATGCGCTCGGTCTCGTAGACCGGCTCACCCGTCATGGGATCGAAGCCCGTCTGCACGGTGCGGCTGAGTTCCTCGCCGCGTTCGGCAGCTTGCCGGATGCGGCCGTTGAAAACCTCGATGTTGCGCACGGACAGCTGCGCCATG
>JANPCS010000380.1:0-3467 GCA_031431065.1 Hyphomicrobiales bacterium
ACAGCAGCATCACCGCGCACAGGATGGCGAGGAGTATTTTCATGTCTTCCCCCTGCTCACCGCCATGCGCTTCCTTGCCGCCGCGTCGCGGTAGAACATGTTGTAGGTTTCGAACGGGATGATCTGGCCGTTGGGCGTCACGAAATGGATGCAACTGCGCTTCACCCGGCCCACGCAGAAATTGTGCTGGTCCATGAATTCGACGATGGCGATGCGGAAAATGTTCTCGTAACCCATGCCGTCGAGCACCGGAATCCGCGGCAGGCAGCACAGCAGCGCATCAAGCTTTACCGGGTTGTTGCATTCGGCCGTCGACAGCGAAAAGAAATTCAGGATCTGCTTGTGCAGGTCGGGGTACTTCTCGAAGGTGATGGCATTGGGCAGCGCCTCGACCAGCATGTCTTTGGGAAAGAACGAGGTGATGGGTGCGATCTTGCCGCCACTCCGCAGCGCATAGCCGATGGCGATCGATTCGGGATTGCACGGCAGCGGAATGATGTCGCCCTCACCGAACGGCGTCTTGGCATCGATGATCCGCCGCCGGATGCCGGAGAGCACCATGCGGTTTTTGGCGGGATCGAAACCCTCGTTCCGCCCCGCATCCTGAATGGGCTGGAAAGTGATGCCGCGCACGCATTTCCATTGCAGCGCATGCTCGATGATCTCGCCCAGTTCGTCGTCGTTCTGGCCCTGTTTGACCACCACAACCAAAGTTGTGGAAATCGATTCCCGTTCAAGGACTTCCAGCGCTTGCCTGCGAATCCGCGTGAGGTCGGCGCCGCGCAGATTCTTGTGCACCGAGGCCCTGAGTGAATCGAACTGCAGGTAGACCTCGAAGCCCGGCTTGAAGCCCGCCAATTGCTTCACGAACTCCGGCTCCTGGGCGATGCGGATGCCATTGGTGTTGAGCATCAGATGGCGGATCGGCCGGCGCTTGGCGGCTTCAATGATCTCGATGATCTGCGGATGGATGGTCGGCTCGCCGCCTGAAATCTGCAGCAGGTCGGGCTCGCCTTCCGATGCCACCAGCGCATCCATCATCCGTTCGATTTCGGCCAGCGGACGATGCGCCGTCTTGGCCGTCGAGCTGTCGGCAAAGCACACCGGACACGTCAGGTTGCAGGCCTCATTCACATCGATCAGCGCCAGGCAGGAATGCTGCTCGTGATCGGGACACAACCCGCAATCATAGGGACAGCCCAGCTCGGTGCGCGTTTGCGGATTGAGCGGCCGGTCGCCGGGCTTCAGGTAATCGTGGCAGAGCTTGTAGTAAGCGGCATCGGTCGAAATCAGCACCTTCTCCACCCCATGCGTCTTGCAGCGCTTGAGATAATAGACGTGAGCATCCTCGATGATGATCTTGGCCGGCACCAGCGCCATGCAAGTGCCGCACATCGAGGTGGTCTGACCATAGAAGATATAGGGCGCGATTTTGCGGATGGGCGCATTCATGGTGTGAGTTCCTTCGCGGCGAACAGATCGGCCGTCCAGTCCGGCCCCATGATGGCAAGGCCCACCGTCAGCAGCGATAATATGCCGAACAGCCCGATGGCCGGAAAGCCTAAGCCGGCAAAGCCGATGAAGCCCGCCGCCCACAAGCCACTGAGTGCCATGAGGATGCGCAACAAGACCTTGCCCTGCCCGCGCAAGCCGTTGCGCGCTTGCTCAACCGCATTGGCAAACAGGATGGTGAACAGGCCGGCGAGAAACACCGGCAGCACGAAAACAGCGATTACGATCCACATGAGCAACGTGAAGAACCCGCCATCCTCGATGTCGATCCAGCCGAAGATCAGTTTCCACAGCAGCCACATCAGCACCGCTGTAGCAACACCGCTCGCCAACTGCAGCCAGCCCAGAACCCGGCACCAGAAATCCGCCCGCCTCATCCCCTCGCCTTCCCCGCCATCATGGCGAGGGAATAAATCACGAGTCCGGCGCAAATGAAATGGAACAGGTTTAAGGGGCCGGCCACGGCGCCATAGGGTTTCAGAAACTCCCACACGAAGCGCTGCGACCCATAGACGAGCACCAACAGATAGAACCCGTTGCGCATGAAGAACGGATCGCGGCGCCCGATGAGCAGCAGCGCCACCGTCAGAAACGCCGCCATTGTGAAGGACTCATAAATCTGCACCGGATGGCGCAAGACTCCGTCGCCAAAATCACGGCCCCACGGCAGTGTGGTGGGCGAGCCATGTGTCTGGTCTTGCAGCCCCGAAAGAAAGCAGCCCCAGCGGCCCACCATCACACTGGTTGCAAAGGTCGGAACGAAGATGATGCCGGTTGAACCCGAAATGCCGCGCCATCGCTTGAACAGCTCGACCGCAATGATGGCCCCGGCCAATGCCCCGATAATGCTGCGGCCGATGCCGGGAGCTTCGCTCAGCCAAAGATTCAGCGTCCCCGCCCCGAAACCACCCAATGCGGCTCCCGCCACCAAGGCAAAGGCATAACCAATCCCGGCTCGCTCGATTCTTTCTCCCGCCTCCGCCAACCGCCAGCGATAGACCACAAACGTCATGGCCAACGCCGATGCGGCTGCGAGAAGATCGAAAATGGAGTGAATGTACATGCGGAGCTGGACCCTGGCATGCGCCAGGGTGACGGGCAAGTCGAGAACGCGATTGTGAGAACGCGATTGTGCCTCACCGTCGTCCGCCGCCCTGGCGCATGCCAGGGACCAGCTTCAGCTCTGGAATTCCAGCGCGTCGCGGATGATTTTCTGCAGGTCTTCGCGGCGGTACGGTTTCATGATGATGAAGCCCTCGCGGAAGCGCGGCTCTTCCTGATGCACCATTGCGCCCTTGGGGTAGCCTGAGGTATGCACCACCTTGAGATCGAGCCTGATGCCATGCGCCGCTTGCGCCTGATCGAAGCCGTTGAGGCCGCCCGGCATGAAAACGCCGGAGAACATCAATCGCTTTAACATGAGAGTTCCACATCTTGCGGGTTGAGTGATATGTTTCTCCTTTCTCCACGGCGCCGTCTTGGACCAGCTGGCGGGTGGAGCGCTGTTACGCAGGTCACATACACGCCCACCGGAAACGGCTAAATGAACAGGTAACTCGATCTGATCTCCAAGAGGACCACGCCCATGTTGACAAGCGCCAAGACATCGATGACGGCAGCCATTGCCATCGTTCTCGCCCTACTTGCAGCGGCAGCGCCAGCCGCCAGGGCCGACATCATTTCGATTTCGGCGGCAGGTCTCATCCAGCAAAATCCCTGCGCCCAGTCGAACTGCAATGCCGAACTCGATCATGGCGTCATGGTTGCGAACGCGGACGCACGCTATTACGCGGCGATCGACTTTCCGGTCAACGGCAACAAGATCTGCAGCCTGTCGTTCGCCTATCAGGATATCAACAACAACGACCCGATGACCGTCCGCCTGTTGCGCAAGAGCTTCGCCGTGGGCAGCGATCCCTTCTCAAATCCCACCGTGGTGGCCAGCGTCAGCAGCG